>DUSX01000037.1 GCA_012842395.1 Bacillota bacterium | reverse complement strand
TCTACGGGTGACCGAACTGCCACGCCGACAGAACGACCCGGGGGAGGAATGTTGTGGTACGCGAGACTCGTATGCCTCGAAACCCAATGATGACGAGGCCTCACAGAAATGAGGTGTCAAACGCCAGCCTGACACCATCACCAAGTGGTTCAGGCAGTTCATTCGCAAGCACAATCTGCCGTCAATAACCATATTAGGGCTTCGGCATACAGCCGCGACGCTGCTCATCGCCGAAGGCGTGCCCCTCAAGAGCGTTAGCAGCCGTATGGGACATTCCAACATCGGCACCACGGTGAACATCTATGCCCATGCCTTGCAGAGCGTGGATAGGGCCGCCGCCAAGAAACTAGATCGGATACTCTCCAGAGGGAAGAGGGAGGCGCGATAGGAGATGGGTCAAAAACTATCCCCAAACTATCCCCAACTGACGTTCTCGGCTTCCTGGCAGGAACTGCCACAGCACCGCAAACCCTTGCAGCGCTTGAAAAAACGTGGAGCCGACGACCGGACTTGAACCGGTAACCTGCGCATTACGAGTGCGCTGCTCTACCGTTGAGCTACGTCGGCACCGAAACCAAGACTCTCTTATTGAACGCGGAAACCGCCTCGCACTGAGAGTATAGCATAGCCTCAACGCCGTGTAAAGGTCTGTAGGCGCACGGCACGGGAGCGTGTTGCCCCGAAGCCGACACACACAACGCCATAAGGGTCACGAGGCCGTCAACTCCATACGCGCTATACGCCCGCGTCCACGGGCGCGCCCGCCTCACGCTCAGCTGAAGCCGTCTGCGCGGCCTCTCCGCGTCTCACCCCGAACATGAGGGCGAACGCCGCCACGAAGCTCACGAACGCACACACGAACAAGGCTCGCCTCCCCAGCACGTCCATAAACCATCCGAAGACAGGAGGGGCGACGATCGCTGCAAGCGCCGAGAAGAAGTAATACAGGCCGGTATACGCACCTATCTTCGCCGGGCTCGTCATATCCACGACCATCGGATAGGAGTTGATGTTTATGAGCGCCCACGCGATTCCACCCACAAGTAGCAGCCCGGTAAGAGTCACGCCAGGGCGCGCGAACGTCATCGCTGCAAGCACAACCGAAAGACCCACGATCCCTGCAAGTATGGTCCGGCGCCGTCCGATGGCTGTTGCGATGAACCCGCTTGGGATGGCAAACACGAGGAACGACAGCGAGAAGAACCCGAGCGCGAAGGATGCAGCGGCCGGGGTCATGCCCCAGACCTCCACCCCGTAAAGCGTGAAAAGGGCCTCGACGCCGCTCCACCCCACGAACCAGAAGAATATCGCGAGAAGGAGGCACAGTGCGCTCTTGTCCCGATCGGCCACGACCTCCCCCATTGCCCGCAGGATCCCCACGCTCTTCTCCCTGCCGGCGTCGGCGCCCGCACCGCCGCCGATGTCGCCCGCGTCGCGGGGTTCATGAATGGTCTTCAATAGTATGAAGAGGACCGCGACCATGAGAGCGCTGGTCACCACAAATGGCAGGGCAGGGCTGATCTTGAATAGCTGCGAGAAGGCGAAGAACGCGAGAAGCGCGCCTAGCCCTCCCATGAAATTGATTACGCCGTTCGCCTTGCTGCGGAGCGGTGACGGCGTAATGTCGGGCATCAATGCCACGGTCGGCGCGCGGAAAGCGGTCATGGCGACGTTCATCACAATGATGACCGGGATCATCGCCGCGAGGGCGAACTTCGTGACCGGAATGAGGGCGAAGAACACCGCGGCCACAGGCATGCCTGCCGCGAGGAACGGCATCCTGCGCCCGATCCTTGTCCATGTCCTGTCGCTCAAGGCACCGAAATACGGCTGGAGCGTTATGGCGGCGATGTTGTCGAAAGTCATAATGATGCCGACAAGCGTGGTGCGGTAGGCGGCGTCCTTCAAGAGCTCCGAAAGAAAGATTGGGACGTACGAGTTATAGATGGACCAGCTCAAGGAGATGCTGAAGAAGCCGAGACCGAGGACAAACGTCTTCCAATAATCGAGCTTCACTGGGGCATCCTCCCTTCGCCATTACAGCGCGTTCGCTGTTTTACAACCCCTCCCAAGCATCCTTGCATCTCTGCCTGTTCCTCGCCCTTGCAGGATGCAAGACCCCTACGCTTCCATCATCCTGGTCTCTAGATCCTGGTTTCCAGAACTTAGGCACCAGCCAGTTTTCTGGCAATCTCTACCACCACCGCAGGTTGATTGGTTATCACCGCGTCGACGCCCCATGTCATCATCCTACGCATGTCGTTCGGATCGTCGACGGTCCATGTGTTAACCGCCAGGCCCGCGGCGTGCGCGCCGGCGACGATCTCCGGGGCGACCGCATAAAACGCCGGATGCAGGGCGTCCGCCGGCACGTGCTTCGCATACACCCACGGGTCCACAAGTCCCTCCATGTAGAGGACGCCCGTCCTCACCGACGAATCCACGGCTTTCGCCGTTCTCAACGAGAAGTGATTAAACGACGAGAGCACGGTCTTCTCGACAATGCCGAAGTCCTTCAGCAAGGCAATGGTTTTCTCTTCTATGCCGGGGTACAGGACAAGGCCGCTCTTGATCTCGATGTTAATGAGCCTGCATTTCGGAGCCACAAGCTCGAGGACCTCTTCGAGAGTCGGAATCCTCTCTCCCGCAAAGGAGGCTTCAGTGCCGCCACCGGTGCCGCCGACTCGACGACCGCCTGAGCTCGAGCTCGCGCCCGGTGAGCCGCTGGTCGAGCCGCTGCCCTCCGGCCTGAACCACGAGCCTGCGTCAAGCGCCTTCAGCTCGGCGAGGGTCATGTCCTTTACCCACCCCTTGCCGTCCGTCGTCCTATCGACGCGCTCGTCGTGGATCACCACCAACCTCCCGTCACGTGAAAGCTGCACGTCAAGCTCGAAACCGTCCACCCCCGCCTCGAGGCCGGCTTTGAATGACGCTAGGGTGTTCTCCGGCGCAAGGCGCGGCGCACCTCGGTGGCCCAGAATAAGCGGTCTCACCCTGCAACCCGAGCTTCCCCTCATTTCTGCCGTCACGTCCCCCACCTCCACGTCCACCCCTTCCTCGCAAGCGCAAATTCCCTTCTCTCCAGCCGTTCTGTTGACAAGGCCCCGTCCTCTTGTTGACGTGGCCGTGCCGTCGGAGGCATTTTCGCACCTCCGCCTGGAGCCCTATAGAGCTCTCCTCACAAAGCCCTCGTGGGAGAGCCGCTACCACCAAAGCCCTGATCGCACGCGCAGGGCGCCGCTTGCACGCAGCGCCCTGCGAAGCATGGCCCTTTCTCTATTCAACGGAGGGCACAGGATCCCTCCTGGCCTCTTTCGCGGCCTTGTTGCATTCCTCCCATTGTCGTTCCCGGCGCCTCCTGGCCTGGTCGCTCCCCGTTCAGCTTCACAGTGATCGTGTCCGCGACTGGTCCGGGCTCCGCGGCCCGCCCGGCCGCGTGCTTTAGATCTCGTGCGCCACGCGCATGCCCTCGAACACTGCATGGGTTATACGGCGTGGCCTCCAGGCGTCCCCGATCACGTAATAGTCTATCCCGGCACCTTCAAGCTGCTTCGCGAGGCCGTCCTCCGGTGCCGATCCCACCGCGATGACGACGGAGTCGAAGCCCGAAAGGGTCTCGCTCTTCCCGTCTTTCTGCACCGTGGCCTCGTGCTCCCCGATCGCGGAAAGCTTGGCTCCGGTCACGATCTTCACGCCCCGCTTCGCCAGGCGGTCCAGCAGGAGAGCCCCCACGAGAGGCCCGACGTCAGAAGCTACACGCGGCAGCATCTCGATGATGGTGACCTCGTGCCCCTTCTCGGCGAGGTGTTCCGCGGTCTCGCACCCCACAAGGCCGCCGCCTATGATTGCGACCCTCTTCCCTACGGTCGCCTTGCCGGCCAGCACATCCCAGGACATCACCACCACGGGGCGGTCAGCCCCTGGCACGTTCACACGCGCCGGACGTGCGCCGGTCGCGACTACCACCACGTCAGGTTTCTCGGCGCGGATGGCATCGAGGGTCGCCTCCCTGTTCACGTGGACGCTGATCTTGAGCCTACTCATCTCGGTCGAGAGAAACTCTCTGAACGTTGCGATCTCACCCTTCTGGGGCGGCGTCGCCGCAAGCGGCAGCTGCCCTCCGAGGCTGGGCCCCTTCTCCCACAAGGTGACGTGGTGCCCCCGGAGCGCCGCTACGCGCGCGGCCTCCATCCCTGCCGGCCCGCCTCCCACAACGAGGACCTTGCGGGCGGCCGGCGCCTTTGCGAGAGTGAACGCGGCCTCGAACCCTGTCCTGGCGTTCACCGTGCATCCTATGGGATGGTCCTGGAACAGCTCGTCGATGCAGCCCTGGCAACAGCCGATGCATCTCCGCAGCTCGGCCACCCGTCCCTCAGCGATCTTGCGCGGCGTGTCCGGTTCCGTGAGAAGCTGTCGTCCCATGGCGACGAGGTCGGCCTTCCCTTGAGCGATCAGCCCTTCCGCAACGTCCGGGTCGTTGATGCGGCCCACCGCTATGACCGGGATCCTCACGACCGACTTTATCCCGCTCGCAAGGTCGGCTAGGCACGCACGCGGCAGCGACATCGGCTGAATTATCCATACTGCGGACTCATACACGCCCGCAGAGACGTGCAACGCGTTGATGCCCTCACGCTCGAGCCGCCTTGCCACCTCTTTCGTCTCGTCCAAGGTGAGCCCGCCCGCCACTTTCTCGTCAGCGCTCATCCGGTACAACACCGGAAAGTCGGGTCCGACAGCTTGCCGCACGGCGTGCACCACCTCGAGTGGGAAGCGCAGCCGGTTCTCGAGGGGCCCACCATATTCGTCGGTTCGTTTGTTGGAATAAGGCGACAGGAACTCGTTGATAAGGTAGCCGTGGGCGCCATGCACTTCCACGGCGTCGAAGCCTGCGGCCTTCGCGCGGCGCGCCGCCTCGCCGAAGGCTCTCACGATCATGGCGATGTCGTCCTTCGACATCTCTTTTGGAGTCTCGCCTTTCGTGGGGTCCGGTATCGGCGACGGTGCCAAGAGCGGCTCGCCCGTCACGGCGGAGGTAGTCTGCCTGCCGCCGTGGTAAAGCTGGATGGCGATCTTCGCGCCGTGGGCGTGGACAGCGTTCACCAGGCTGCGAAGGCCGGGGATGAGCTTATCCGAGTGGATGCCGACCTCGTTCTGAAATCCCTTGCCGGACTGGTGGACGAACGAGGCCTCCACGATGATGAGCCCCACCCCTCCCCTCGCGCGCTCCGCGTGGTAAGCGCGGAGCCTGTCGGTGACCGACCCGTCCTCGTAGGCGTAGTTGGTGACCATGGGTGGCATGACGATCCTGTTCCGGAGGTCCATGTTCCCGATCTTCGTCGGGCTTGTGAGATGTGGATAACCTGCCATGAAGCACTCGCTCCCTTTCCTAGTATCTTCGGGTTAGCGCCATTAGAGGTGCCTCAGATAGGTTTTGCCAATATGCGGGAGCGTATGCTGATGGCACGCGCAATCCGTCCCAAGGCGACGAGAACATGCGCTGGCGCAAGGTCCCATGCGGTGCCTCACGCCGAGGGCCCCTGGCGGCGGGCGTTCAACGACGAGCGTTCAGCGATCAGGACGTGGTGGTGCCCGAGTATGGTATCGCCGCAAGTCCTCGCTTCTCCTTGATCGCGCGAGGACGTCGGTGGCTGCGGGATGAGGTGGCGTGGAGGATTTGGTAGTCCCGCATTGGCCATCCCGCGGGCCAAGTTCGAACGGGCACGCCGCGCGCGAGCGCGCCCTCCCCGGAGGGCAAGGCCGATGACCATAGGCAGAACCGCGTGCCGCAAAGCAGCACGGACTTCTGGCGGAGACCATCGAGCTCTCCCACATCATGACGTCCCGTCATGGCATCCCGGCCCAGTTGAAGCCCGCAAAGCCGTCGCCGGGGTCGCGTAATTGACAGTTGCTTGGGATGTCCAGCACTCTCGTGGCTGTATACCTAGACCTTTCAGCCTAACCATGGATTAGCCGGGGCAGGCACCGCGCGCACACCCAGAGGCTGTCGCCCTTGAAGCGGCACGGCATGAGCAGCTCTGCCCCTTCGCCGGACCCGCACAAGAAACAGCGCTGCGTGATGTGCTGCTTCGACCCGGCCATCGGTTGCGTGGTGCGGTCTCTCGCGGCCTCTCCAGAGAATTCCGGCGCCTCCCTCTCCTCGATGGACAGCGCACCCGTGGGACAGACGGCTAGGCAGAAACCCGCGCCGTCGCACAGCTCTTCGCGGACCACTTTGGCCTTGCCATCCACGATCTGAATGGCGCCCTCAGCGCACGGGGTCACGCAGAGGCCACACCCGTTGCACTTCTCGTCATCGATTCGCACGACTTTCCTTACGGGCATGTTTCGTCCCCCTTTCAAGCTCTCCGTGGCCCTCTGGCAGTGCCGCCGTTCACTGCGGGACCGCGTTTCAATTCAATTTGGTATTTACGGCGCGACGGGAGGGGACTCCTGCCCGGCGCCCGGGTGCTCACCGCGCCGGATGTCTGCTGTACGCCACGCCCGTGCGGACGTTCGCTGCGCCCGCAACGCGGACGTTACGCTTCGACGCTTCCCTGGCAGGCGTCCCTCTCCCGTCAGATGCCGCTCCTCCGGTGCTGTCCCCTCGACAGGCGCCGCCCGCTAGCCTCAGCCGGTCAGACGTCGGCCCTCACAGCCCCGGCTGGCCACATGCCGCGCGCAAGCCGCCAGTCAGCGAGGCTACGGCGCTCAGATGCCAAGCGCGCGCCTCTTCGCGACGATGTGCCTCTCGATACCGTCCACCGCTGCCACGGGGTCGGTCTCCACGGCGAGCCTGCCCCCGGTCAACCCCTCGACGTCTCTCGTGAGCAGGTTCACCACGTCCGCGGCGCCCGTCACGGGCGGGACCGGTGCCACATGGGTGTATAGCCCGAGGGCCACGGCGGAGAATGCATCGATCACGGCCTTCTGCTCCATATACTCGGGCGCCGTCACGGCCACGGGCAGGGCGGCGGTGTCCACCCCGAGCGCACCGGCCACTGCTCCAACGAGGAGCGCGAGCCGACCGGTGTCCGTGCACGTGCCGAAGCTAAGGACAGGCGGGACGCCAAGCGCCTTGCACACAGCTCTCAGGCCGTCGCCCGCTAGCTCCTGAGCCTCCAGTGAGTTGAGCCCGGCCACCTGGCACGCTGCGTTGCCGCACCCGGCCGACAGAACCAGGATGTTCCGGCGGATGAGCTCCTTCGCCACCGCCACTGTCATCGTGTCCTGGCCACCACCCTTCAGAGTGGTGCAGCTCACGAGGGCCACTACGCCCTTCACATCACCTTTCTTGAGCACTTCTAGCAGGGGTTCGAGCGTGCCGCCCAGGGCGCCTACAACGGCCTCCGTCGAGAACCCTGTCAGGATCTTCGTGCGCTTGAGGTCGCGTGTCGCCCGGCTTGATGCCTTCCGTCGCTTGAAGTTCTCGATGGCGATGCTGATTATCTCCTGAACCTGATCGCTAACGTTCTCGGGAACGTACACGACGCGTTTTTCCACTCCCGGCACGCCTATCAGCCTAGAGACGGCCACGAGAGTCGCGCCGTACTTCTCGGCAATCGGAGCGAGCGACGGCAACGAGCAGTTCATGTCCATGGCGAACACGTCAACCGCGCCTGTGGCGAGCACGAACTCCTGATTCAACCAGTTTCCGGTGAGACCGACGAACACGTCGTCGCACGGGATGCGTTGCATCATCTCCTGGCCCGTCTCGATGGACCCAACGATGCGAAGGCCCTTCGCTCCAGCCTCGCGCGCGCGACGCTGCACCTGTTCGGACCGAGCGGCCTCGACCAGCGCCATTCCCACGAAGGGCTCGTGACCGTTGGGAAGGATGTTGACGTAGTCAGGGTCGAGGATCCCGAGGTCCACGTAAGCTTCGTGAGGAGTCGGGGTGCCGAACAGCGCGTCCTGCGCGATCTCCAGCGGCACGAGCGCGCCGTAACAACTTGCCACCCCAAGACGCAGCGCCGTTTTGGCAAGAGACACGTAGTCACCGTCGATGTTGGTCATGGCTCGAGCCGTCGAGTCCACGAGCTCGCTTATGGGCCCTCCAGGGAAAATGCCGAGCTCGCGCCATACCTTCTTTCGCGTCTCCGGAGCGAAAGCCGCCACCGCCACCGACTCCTCCGCGCTGTCCTGATAGAGCGCCGCAAGCATGGCGTCAGCCGTCGCCGCCTCGTATCCCTCGCTCCCCGGCTCAACGACAAGGGCGTGCGCGAGGAGATCGAGCTTGGCCCTATCGCGAATTTCGAACGGCGTCTTGCCCTGCGCTGTAGCCTTGAGGGTTTTCGCCACCTCGCGCGCATGGAACGAGTAGGCCGCTACTCCCATGTTTGCGCGGTGGACCATGTTCCGCATTACCATCCCGTTCGCGTCGATACCGCACGCTCCCCTTTCAGCGCGCTTCGTGATGCGGCAAGGCCCCATAGAGCATAGCTGACAGGTGATTCCTTGGTCGCAGAACGTGCAACGCAGCCCTTGTGCTTCGAACCGCTCCACGACGCTCTCCATTCCGGCTCCTTCCATTTCATCGTGCAT
This sequence comes from Bacillota bacterium, assembly GCA_012842395.1. Taxonomy (NCBI): domain Bacteria; kingdom Bacillati; phylum Bacillota; species Bacillota bacterium. Next base: position 76,237 of record DUSX01000037.1, on the reverse strand, counting down.
TCTCCTCACAGACTCGTGCTCGCTTATCGGGTCTACCATTTCTCTCCTCCCCCTCACCAGATGTGTCCCCCTAGACTCTGTCATCCGCTTGTTCCCCGTACGAAGGCATTCGCTTGTTCTACGCACGCATGTCACTGAAACCGGAAGCCGACCACCTTTGCACCGAAGAACGTTCACCACCTCGCGGCCATGGAGGCTGACCCTCGCCCTGCTTTCCAGGCATCACGCCGTCAGGTCACGGCGCTCAGGGTCCACGGTGCCATCTCGCCGAGACGTGTCTCGCCTCTTCCTTGCCTCACGGTTACAGTTCCGGCCTTGCCCGCTGCCGAGCAAGGGACTCCAGTGTGACGTCGTTCAAGAACGACACGAACTTCTCTTGAATGCCGACCCAGCTTTGTCTCAGACCGCAAACCTCCCAGCGTTCGCATGCATCCCGCCCGAGCAGACAGCGGTTGACTGCAACTGGTCCTTGAATGGCCTCGACTATCTCAAGAGCGGTGATCTCACCGGGTTCGTGGGCGAGCGAAAAGCCGCCGTGGGGACCGCGATGCGAGGAGACGATGTCCGCGACCGCCAGCTTCTGAAAGATCTTGCGCAGGAATCCCTCAGGGATCCCCTCCGCCGAAGCGACCTCGGACACCCGGAACACCGTCCCTGTGGGATGCGTCGCCATGTAGGAAAGCGCGCGCAGCGCGTAATCGGTATTTCTCTTAATGAACTCCATGTGACACAGAAGGCTCCCTTCTGATGAGTCGTTGCCGGACCGTCACGCAATTACAGGACTATTTTAGTCCTATACGTTCCGGATGTCAATCACCTCTTCACCCGGCAAACGCACGTGCATTGTGGACAAACAAGCTCGACCTGGAAAGACGAAACGACACCCGACAAACAAGGTTCTAGCAGCACATGCCCAGCCGGCAAAACGCTGGTTCAAGTCTCGCTACCTGCAGCGCTCCGGTGATAGATGTACTTCAGGATTGGACACGCCACACGATCCCTCGCGGCTTCCATGGAGTGCCATCGAGGAGGCTCCCTGCTGAGACGAGACGAGGCGAGAAGAAGGCTCAGGACTGACAACCACCCGATCAGAGGATGGTATGGCTGCCATCATCATGATAGAATTAACTTGGCATGAAGAACACGACACCAGCCTCAGTGGAGGGGAGTAACGTGACCCGTCCTGACCGCGTCGGCGAGGAGACCCCTGAATATGCCCGCCCTTCTCCGCGCCTCACCTACGATGACTATTGCCAGATACCGCCGGGGCATCAGCGCTACGAGCTTGTAGGGGGGGGCCATAAGAGTGGTTCCGTCGCCGACCGTGTCTCACCAAAGGGTCTCTAAACGCCTGTTGCTGGCGCTGGCTCAGTGGATCGAGAACCACGGCCTCGGAGAAGTGTACAGTGCACCTCTTGATGTCGTCCTGAGCGAGTATGATGTGGGCCAGCCCGACCTTGTGTATGTATCGAAGGAACGCTCGGGTATCATCAAAGAGGCAAACATCTGGGGCGCTCCTGACCTGGTGGTGGAGATCCTCTCGCCTGGCACTGCCAAGTGGGACGCCGACGTCAAACGCCAGCTCTACGCGCGTTTCGGAGTGCAAGAGCTCTGGCTCGTAGACCCCCAGGCCCGCACGATTGAGGTTGCGACTCCCAGAGACGGGGTCCTCTTGACCTCGGAGGTGTATTACCCCGGCGTCACCGTGGCTAGCCCCCTGCTGCCAGGGTTCACGCTGGACGTAGAACGTCTATTTGCCTAGCCCTCCTTCCAGCCTGGCCCTCTCCGCCCGCGGAAAGCAGTTCATCTGAGAAGGCCGATTCATGTGCGACCGCGAAGCTAGCGGCGTACAACTAATAGACACGAGGACCAATTTCTAGAGCCCGATGAGCCGAACGCGCGAGCGCGGGGGAACCGAGTTGACAATCATTCCCATGATGTATATGATGATGTATAGAGATGTCCCGTTAGGATGTGATCACCAATGCCCGAAATGGTGCGGAAGCAGTTCTATATAGAACCAAGACAAGATGCTCTTCTGAAACAACGCGCGAGGCACCTAGGCATTACAGAAGCAGAACTTGTACGCGAGGCGCTGGATGCGTATGCAAGCGAGGCCATAGTCGCGCGCCTTGATCCCACAGCGTGGCAGCGTGAGAAGGCGTTCATTGAGGCCCTTGTCAGCAAGGCGTCGCCGTCCGCGACGCGGCCCGAGAAAGTCCAGATGGAAAGAAGCGCAGGGGACGCCGACACAAGGAAAAACGCAGAAGGCGTGGAACGCGCCGTGGCACAGAGGGGCTGGACGCGGGATGAGCTCCATGAGAGGTAAGATCTTTGTAGATACCAATGTGCTCGTCTACGCTTACGACCGGAGCGAGGCCGTGAAGCAGCAAAGAGCATTTGAAGTCCTCGACCGTCTCATTGCCTCCGGTAAAGGCGTCATCAGCACCCAAGTGTTGTCAGAGTTCTTCAACGCGGTCACCCGCAAGATCAAGATGCCGCTCGCCATCGAGGATGCGATGGTGAGCGTGGAAAACCACACCCGGGCATGGCAGGTGCTCGACGTTACGACCTTAGTCATCCTCGAAGCTGTCAGGGGCGTGAGAGATCACCACCTCACCTTTTGGGACGCCCAGATCTGGGCCACCGCAAGGCTGAATCAAGTTCCGGTCATCTTCAGCGAAGACTTTGGTCCGGGCGCGACACTGGACGGAGTGCTCTTCGTGAACCCGTTCGCGAACGACTTCGAGCCCGCGGAGTGGGCGATTTAGCCCGTTGCCCCGGCCAAGCCTCCCATTCCCCATGCAGTCGCTCGTAGCGGCCACATCCCGAGACAGCCGAGAGCAAGAACAAGAATCGCCTGTTACTTGGAAAGGCGCTTCGAAGCGCCGCCCCCGCATCAGCGTGAGCACGGGCAGAACCGATCATAGCCCATGAGTTTCGCGGGCCCGGCAGCGGTAACGCCGTAGAAGATGATCGGCTTGTCGTCCAAGACTGCGAGGAGATCCTCAACCGTCCCGTTGGCCAGAACCGTCCCCGTGGAGAGGACGAGGTCGGCCCAAGAGATGACCTCCGGGTTGCGATCGGCGCTTTCGATGGCCACGCCCTCGCGGGTCGTCCCGATGTTTGCTGGATCCATGTCGGTGACACGGACCAGGAAACACCCCGCCGTCGCCAGGGCATTCACCATTGCGGGCTGAAGGCCGATGACCGCCACGCGCGGCAGACCCGGCCTCCGTCCGGGAGCCCCTTCGGTCTCATCAGTCCCTTCATCGGGCTGCTCAGCTCTAGTGGCGCAGCTAGGCCTGGACCGGGCGCCAGAGCTGGCGTGGCTGGCTATGAGCTGCTTCACGTGCTCGCGAAGAAGCCTTGCGCACTCCTCGGGCTCGTTGTTGCGGCAGTGAATCGTGTGGTCGATGAGGCCGAGGTGGCGCATCACGGCGTTGCAGGTGGCTACGAAGACGGCCCGCTCGTAGTTCGTGTGCAGCGGCAGCGCCATGACATCGCCCAAACTGCCTCGAAACGGCGCGGGCATGTCCGTGTAGGCTTGACCGCTGCTATCGTGAAACCGCGCCTGGATCATGACCTCCTTCCCCTTAAGCAGTGGGAAGTCGCGCCTGGTCGGCGAACCGATGGCCTCCTCCGGCGCGAGGGGCCGCGCAGTGACCACCTCAACCTCATGGGCGGCAAGGTCGTGGGAATGTATTAGCACTCTGAGCTTGTCCCTACACAAGTCTAGAACCTGCACCTAAATCGTCCTCCTCCGTTGGGCACACCACACGTGCTGACTTACACCGCTGAGCCGCGCCAAGTGGATCGGCCGGAAGTCGGCGCCGCTCTCTACTCTCTAGCTCGCAGGTCTTTCCTGAGGCTAATCCGTCCTGTCCTCCAGCGACGGCGCCCGAGGCAAGCCTCGTCTGAATTCGGCGCGCGAGATGGCCAGATCCTCCGCGCCCCGTCGTTCAAGCACCGGCAACTCCGGCACCCTTGAGAGAGGACACCCGGATAGCCTACAGGCCGGATCATTGCGTGCGCAACGCCCGTCTGACCTCCCGAAGCCCAAAGGCAGCGTAAGCCACTGCAACATGACGCGAAGTCGGACTCGGAAGAACTGCCCGCGCCCGCTCGCCCGCCCGCTCGGATTATTCAGGTCCGCCTCATTCCCTGGGGAGCCCGAACCCGCACTCCTCGAACGCCTTCCTCGCTTCGGGCGACCGCAGGTACGCGAGGAACTCCTGGACCTCCTCCTTGTGTTGCGTGGCCTTCACCATCGCACCCTCAAATACTACGTCCTCGTACGACCCGGACGGCGCCTTCGCGAGCACCTTGGCTTTGGTTGACTTATAGAGGGTGCTCCCGTACACAAACCCGGCGTCAGCCTCTCCCAACTCAACGTACGTCAGTACCTGCTGCACGGTCCTCGCGTACACGAGCCGTTCCGCGAGGAACTTGTCGAGCCCCATGTGTTGCAGGACCTGCATGGCATATGTCCCCGCCGGAACGATCCGGGGATCGCCGATGGCTATCCTCTGGACCGATGGGCTTGCGAGCCATTTCCAAGGGTCACCGGCCACCTTCGTGCCGCTCGGAACCGCGAGGACGATTATGTCACACGCTGCAACGAACCGTGTCTCGGGTACGATGAACCCCTCGCGCCCGAGAGTGTCCATATGGCCGCCACCCGCGGGGAATATCACTGCGTCGAGCGGGGCACCTTGCTTCACCTGAGCTGTTATCGCTCCTGCGCTCGCGAACGTCAGCGACACGGAGACGTCTGGATTAGCGGCCTCGAACGAGGCTTTGATGAGCTGCAGGGCATCGAGCAAGCCTGCGCCTGCCCCAACCGTTATTTCCCGGCGCGTGGCAGCGGTGACGCCGGTGGAAGCAATAAGTAACGTTAACATCGAAATCATAGCTAAGAAAACCAGGATCCGCCGCATGTTCCTCCACCTCCGCATCGTCATTCTCAATCCGAGCTGGTAATCTTGCCGCATCCCTCGGCCATAGTACCCGTGCTAGTCTTCCGGCCCGATTTGGCCCCGCCCTCCACAACCACCGCACCTGGGGCCGCGGCCACACTAGCGTTGACAGCCCCCGTAGCACCACCGCCAACTGTAGCGGCTGCCGCCGCCGTGGTCGTCGCCGTGTCACAAAGGCCCGCCCTCACCCGCAGGTCCTGTTTTCCGCGATTTAGGTAAAGGATCGCATCCCCGAGCCTCTCAGCCTCCTCGCGGTCATGGGTCACGAGGACGAAAGGAATCGACCACTGGCGGTGCAGCGCGAGGAGTTCGTCCTGAACCGCGCGGCGCGTTTCTTCGTCTAGAGCGTTCCACGGCTCATCGAGCAGCAGCACCTCAGGTTCGGTCATCAGGGCGCGTGCGAGCGACACCCGCTGTTGCTCGCCTCCAGAGAGCTGACACGGGTATCTATCCTGGAGGTGCACTATGCGCAGCATTTGGAGTATATCGAGGACCGTCAGGCGAAAGCCCCGTCCACGCTTGCACCGGCCCCCGATGCCATACATCACGTTTTGCTTGACCGTCATGTGAGGGAAAAGAGCGTAATTCTGGAAGACATACCCGACACGCCTTCGTTGCGGGGGCAGGTTTATGCCGTGTTCGGAGGAGTAAAGCATCCTCCCGCCAAGCGCAATGGAACCCCTGTCCGGCCTCTGCAGCCCCGCTATACAGTCGAGGATCGTCGTCTTACCCGCGCCAGACGGTCCGAATATGACGATGATGCCCGGACCCCACGAGAAGGATGCCTCAAGCGTAAAATCCGCAAGGCGCTTCACTATGTTTACCTGAAGAGAAGGTGAAGTCACCCCATTAATCACCCCATTTTGCGGAACACACCACCCTATTGTTGAAGTGGCGCCTGCCATCCTCAAGCTCGGTTCTTCACTTCCACGTTCCCACGGCATTGGTCTGAGCCCTGCCGCCAACACACAGGCTGCGCAGCTTGCCACGACAGCCTTTGGCTAGGCCCGCCCGGTCACTCGCCATGCTGTGGCGTGCCGCCGCGCCACCGTCCCGGCGCCCCCGCCACGGCATCACGCGCCACAGCGCTGCGGCGCCAAAGCGTAGGCTGCTCAGCGTCGCCGCGCCCGCCGGAACCTGCCAAGCTGTCTTTCCGACCACATCCGGCTCACGTACGTGGCAGCGAACCCGAATACGAGCATAACACCGACAAGGAGGCCCGCCGTGTGCATGTCGCCGGACTCGGTCGCGACGTAGATCGCTGTCGGCATCGTCTGCGTGCGCCCAGGGATGGACCCCGCCACCATCAAGGTCGCGCCGAACTCTCCGAGAGCGCGCATGAACGTGAGGAGAAGGCCGGCGACCAGACTCGGCCACGCGAGAGGCAGAGTGATCGTGAAGAACACCTTCACCTCCGAAGCGCCCAGCGTGCGCCCGGCCTTCTCCAGGGATTCGTCGATCGAGTCAAGCCCTGCTTTGAGCGTGCCGTACATGAGCGGAAAGGCCACCACCGCTGACGCGACAGCCGCCGCCCACCACGTGAATAGCACCTGGACGCCCAGGCAGGCTTGGAGGAACCGTCCAACTGGCCCGTTCCTCCCCAAGAGGACTAGCAGGACGAACCCAGTGACCGTAGGTGGCACCACCATCGGCAGGGTAAGCAGCGTGTCGACCGCTGCTTTCCCAACAAAGGAGAACCTTCGCATGGCCCAAGCTACCAGGGTGGCAACGCATGCCACGGCCACGGTCGCCACCGCGGCGACGCGCATTGAAAGCAACATCGGCGTAACCCAGTCTGCTGACATTGAGTCTCATACTCCCACATGTCCTTCGCATTCGCGTTCCCTTGCACTATCGTCCGTCCGCCCATCCGGGTCCCGGTCCCGCGTTTGGTCCAGAGCCCGCCCCCCGCTTCCCTTAGACTCGCTCACCCTTTACCGAAGGGACACTGTGGGAACGAGCAGGTCTCGCATCCGAGGCACAGCCCACCGTGACCATATTGCGCCACGTCTGTGGCGCTCAGGCTCTCGCCCGCGAGAAGCCGCGCGAGGATGAGGTCGAAAAACGCCCTCGGGCGCGCCAAAATGCCGGCAGGCACCCCGAGCACGGGAACGCGGCCGTGGTACGCAAGCAGGGTCATGGCTCCTGGCGAGACCGGCGCCCCGTAGAAAACCACGCGCGCCCCGCTAGACTCGATGGCCCGCGGGGTGCAGTCGTCAGGCGACATGCCGCCCGTGACGAGCACCATGTCCACTCCCCGCTCGAGCACGCTTTGAATGGCCCGAGTGATCTCGGCAGTTTCATCGGGAACTATCTCGGAAACGGCAATCGTGCTGTCATATTCAGCGAGCCTGCTCGTGAGGAGAGGGACGAACGCGTCCCGGACGCGCCCTTCGTAGATTTCTCGCCCCGTCACGACAACACCGGCACGTGCGGACCGAAACGGGACGACCCTGATGACCGGGTCGTCCCCTACGAGAGCGGCCGCGCTTGAGAGGCGCTCCTCATTTACGGCGAGCCCTCTTACTTTTGCCTTCGCCACAAGGTCCCCGGGGGCCACGCTAGAGTTGGTGTGCCGGGTGGCAACAAGGAGATCCCCGATGGCGTTTATCGCAAGCAGCCGTCGCACATCTACCTTGAGCAGGCCCTTTAGAGTGGAACGTATGTCTGCCCACGCTTCTCCAGGCATCTCAACTTTGACACCCGGTCCCGCGAGCATGGACGCGAGGCGAAGGGCGGCATCGTCCTCGTGCACCTCGCCCTTATCCAACTCCATGACGTATACCACGGACTTACCCACTCGTTTGAGCGTGGGGATGTCTTCCCGAGAGATCCGGTGTCCACGCCTCAAAACCGCCCCTTTTCGTCGACCTGGGACGATCTCCGTGATGTCGTATGCAAGAGGAAGCCCCACGGCGTCCTCTATATGCACCTCACGCAGTCTCATACATGCATCTTGCCTTTCCCCTTTACACCCGTTACGTCTGTCTGCACTGCCTGCCCCGTCCTGTTCCGAGCCTAGCTCCAGAACTGGCGCCGGGCCTAACTCCGCCTTGCTCTTGCCTGGATTCGCCTTCTCCTCACCGCCCGACCCTGCTTGTCCCTCCCCTGTCTCGCCTTCTCGTGCGCTGTGACGATACGCTGACGACCTCGAGCTTCGACGCGAGGGCTCATCGGTCAGAGCGGCCGTATGCGTATACCCTGCTTAATGTGACATTTGTCACAACCTTCGACGCGCTACAAGAAGATCCTTCTGTGACGCGCGGCATATGCCCCGTCCTCCACTATTATAACGTCCATGCGTTGAGCACAAAGCCCGCACCATCGGCACGAGAAGAGCCACCCCTGGGCTCGTCTATTGGATGGGTTTTAGATGGGCGGAACATCGCGTCCCAAGAAGGGAGGAACTATTCGCAGTATGTAGAATTATCATGCACATCCCAACGTCGTGTGAATCCTAACCCAAATCCATGTCACCCAAGGAGGGATCGAGCGAAGAGCTACGGGGACGCGCGGTGGCACCCTTGAGCCACCTGCAAGCTGGGTAGCTGGGTCGACAGCCGACGGGTTACACGAGCCGGCAGGTCACACACAAGGTATGAATGAGAACACCTAAGACAAGAGGAGTGAGAAGCGATGAGAAGTATGAAGAAGGTTTTCATAGCAACCTTGGTTGCCTCGGCGGTTTGGGCGGCTATAGTCTCATGCGCGTGGGCGGCACCGACAACGCTTCTGGATATCTACGAGATTCTCAAGACCAAGGAGTTCGTCGACCTAACCCATGCGTTCGAGCCTGGCATCCCGCACTGGCCCGGTTTCCCAGACGAAAGGCGCGAGACTCTATACTACTATGAGCCGGGCATCGGCACGATGGGTTCGGGCTTCTATGCGCAGTATTTTACCCACGTTGGGCAGTGGGGCACGCACGCTGACCCGCCGGCGCACTTCATCAAGGGGCTCCGCACTCTCGACCAAATCGGCGTCAAAGAGATGATCCTGCCTCTCGTGGTCATTGACATACACGAAAAAGTCGCGGCAAATCCGGACTACTGCGTCACCATGGATGACGTTCGGGCGTGGGAGAGGAAATACGGAGAGATCCCTGAGGGCGCTTTCGTCGCTCTCAGGACCGACTGGTCCAAACGCTGGCCTGACGCCGCAGCCATGCAGAACAGGGACGAGAACGGTGTCGCCCACTATCCCGGTTGGAGCATGGACGTTCTAAAATACCTTTACGAGGAGCGCAAGATCACGGCGTCCGGCCATGAGACAACCGACACGGACCCCGGCCTCGCTACAAGCAAGGGAGACTACTCCCTCGAAACCTACGTCTTGAGCCAGAACTGCTACCAAGTCGAGCTACTAACGAACCTCGATAAAGTGCCGGAGCATGGCGCACTCGTGGTGGTGGCGTTCCCGAAACCCAAGTACGGCTCCGGCTTCCCCGCAAGAGTGTTCGCCATCCTCCCGTGAGCTGATTCCCGTCCTGTCCGCGAAAGGCGCAACGGGGCGCATCGCCACACGCTTTCTCCAAGGATGCGCCCCGTCCTTGTCCGCTCCGTTCAGTGCATGCTGAGAGTCCCCAGGCGGCGGCAACGACGTTCCACGACGCCGAAGGCCCAGAGCCCCAACGCGATCATGACAACCATGAATCCCACAAGTATGAGCTGTTCCACACCGAGGGGCAGGAGGGTTCGAGTGCCAAGAAGAATGGCCCTCACCGCGTCGTAGCCGTAGGTCAGCGGGATGGCCATGGCGATCACCGTCAGGAACCTCGGAAGGGCTGCGACCGGCACCGTGCTGCCGCTGAGTAGGTTTACGAGATAGCTGGATATGTCTATCATGGTATTGGCGTCGCGCACGAGCAGCACGAGGCCAGCGAACCCGAACCCGAAACCGTAGATGCCGACGACCATGGGCAGAGCCGTCACCAGGGCAGGGATGATGTCCCGCCCCAGATCGAAGCGGAAGAGGAACCGCATGACCGTCATCAAGACGATGGATTCGCACGTTACGCTCACGAGGCTGAAAGCCGTACGCCCCACCAAGTGCACTGCTCTGGGCACTGGCGCCAGCCAGTTGGACTCGAGCACCCCGGCGCTCATCTCGTTCTTGAGGGTAGTCCCGATACTCCAGAAAACCGCATTCACGTAGTTGGACATTATGCCGCCCAGCATCACGAAGGCCATGAAATCCGACGTCCCTGTGAACGCCTCGAACCCGGCCGCCCTTCCGCCCTCCACGAAACTCAGCCCCATGAAGTAGACCGGAGTGAACCAGATGAAAGGCTGCATGAGCCAGAAGAGAGCATTCATGGGATAACGCCAGTATGTCAGCCAGTCGCGACGGAATATCGCAGCAATGGCCCAGAGCGCCTCGCGCACTCCGGACGCGACCGCCCTTGTGTGGCCCGCTGCGTTCGCTGTTGGACGTTTCATCCGCACCGTCCTCCATCGGAACTAAACCGCAACGTAGTAGGTCGCCGCGAGTCCGCGCCAGTTTTCAGCGTGAGAGTCCTCTCCAGGGTCGCCCGTCTTGCCGTCCGATGACGGCCGCCCCTTGCGACGTTTGCGGCGCGCCGCTGATTCCGTCGGTGTTCAGTAGTGCGAAAGCGTTCCGCGTCGTCTGGCCTGCCGCTCTGTGTAGTTGAAGGCGGTCACGCCAGATACCACGAAGACGCACCCATACACAACGAGTGCCGCAAGATCCCGGCAGATCGCACCGGCACCCACTTTCGTAAGCGCGGCCGTCCTCACGGCGTTTATCGCGTACGTCAGTGGCAAGACCGACGCGACCGCGCGCATCCACCCGGGAAGCACAGCCAAAGGAAAGCTCACTCCGCAGAAGATCAGGAAAGTGCCTCGAACGACGTTTACCATCGTGGACACGTCCTTCGCCCACACCACGAGGCTTGCGAAGAGCAGGCTCAGCCCATACACGCACGGAAGGACCGCCGCCACCGAAAGGGCGAGAACGCACGGTGAACCAGTGATCCGTACACCCAACAGGAACCTGAACTCCAGGATGGCTATGGTCGTCATCACGAAACCTACGAGAAGGCTAAAAAGCTCAGCCCCTAGGAGATGGCAGATGCGCGGAGCCGGTGTCATCCAGTTGCTGTCAAGAGTCCCCCGCATCTGCTCGTCGCGGAAGAACGACCCCGAATCCCACAGTGCAGCATTCATCCACAGCCAAAGAATGGTGCCGACCGCGACGTAACCGGTGTAGTCGGCCGTCCCCGTATGCCTCACGAAGGCCGCAAGGCTCTCTCCGCTCGGACCAGCCATTGCCCTGCCTCCGAAAGCGAACGAAAGGGGCAGCAAGATGGGCCACACAAACATGGACAGGATCCAACTCGGATAGCGCCTTACGATGAGCCATTCCTTGCGAGCCACCGCCAGGATGGCTGCGCCCCAGCTCGGTACGGGAGACGCTTCCTCCACGGCAGACGCTGCCTCCGGTTGTCTCAGACACTGCCATGTGCAAGGCGATCCAGAGGATCCCGCGGGGACCCTCTCGCTGGACTCCTTGCGCCAAGATCCCGTTCCGCGAGCCGAAGTGCTACCGCCCACAGGGGTCCCCCCTTCTCAAACGCGTATGACCGCTCACGATTTGAGGCCCTTGCCGGTGAGCTTCAAGAACACGTCCTCCAAGGTCGGCTCCACTGCTTGCACCCTTCGTATCCTGACTCCGGATCGCGCCAAGACCGCGATGATCTCGGCGAGGACCACAGGCCCGTTATCCGTCACGACGCTCACCTGCCAGGCCTCCTGCTCAGCGGCGTATCTGGACGTTATCCCAGCAACCCCTCGGATCGCGCTCACGCTCCGGCTCGCGTCGTCGTTCCAGTCACTTACCTCCAACTGCAAGCTCGTACCCTCCCCAAGGGAGTCCTTGAGACGCCTCGGACTGTCGAGCGCTATGATGCTTCCTTGGTCGATGATGGCCACCCTGTCGCAGAGCTGGTCGGCTTCCTCCATGTAGTGGGTAGTGAGCAGAATGGTGCGGCCTTCCGCGCGAAGCTCGCGTATGAGTTCGCGGATGGAGCGTGCGGCGGCCGGGTCAAGCCCGATCGTCGGCTCGTCAAGGAGGAGGATGGGCTGGCCCGCAAGGAGCGCCCTGCCCAATGCGAGCCTCTGTTTCATGCCGGACGAGTATGTCTCCACCAGCTGGTCCGCTTTGTCGGCGAGGCCAAGCCGCTCGAGGATGGCCGTTGCCCGGGCCCTTTGCTCCTTGCGCGACAGTCCGTAGAGGGCGGCGAAGTACTCGAGGTTCTCGCGACCTGTCAGCTTCCAGTATGTACTTCGTTCGCCTGTGAGTACCGTCCCCAGGCTGCGTCGCACCATGGGGGCTTCGCGAACAGTATCGTAGCCGTTGACGGTCGCGCTGCCACTGGTTGGCTCGAGAAGCGTGCAGAGCATCCGGATAGTGGTGGTCTTGCCCGCGCCGTTCGGGCCGAGGAGCCCGAACACCTCGCCCGGCTGCACCGCGAACGACACGTCCCGTACGGCGACGACAACCTGCCTGCAACTTCCGTTGCGCCCAGTCTGGCCGTCCCTTCCCTCCCGGCGCATCCACAGCCCCCACACGCTCAGTCTTGTATGGCGCTTCGGAAATTCCTTACGGAGGTGTATCGCCTCCACTGCGAACGCCGCTCTTCCTCGCATGTCCGCCACTTGCCCATCGCCTCCGCGGGACCACCTGGATTGATCTAAACCAAGGCACGCCTCCTCGTGCTGCCCCTCGGCGCCTCCTGATGCCGCCGGAATCAATCATAGATCTCGCCCCAAACATTGTCAATGCATATATTAATATTATTGACATGCAGATTAACTTCTATGATATGTCGCCCCGCGACGTACGCCCTCCCAGACAAGACATCGTACCGCCGCACGAGCGGAGGGAGCGAGGAAGGAAGCGGATCTCCCAGGGCGGCAGAGTCACACGAACTAGGTGATACATTTGGGATCAGCAACGCGCAGGTATTTCTCACTGGCCGCAACGCGCAGGGGCCGAGTTGATGCGTATCCTCACTTGGCAGACGTAGGACTCCCGGACTTTGCGAGTTCGAAGCCCTCCCCCGTTAGAATGGCACGTCATTTGCATGCCTTCAGTGTTTTTGAGGCCCGTCGCACAGGTCCGGCGTCATGCCCCGTGTGCGTTCGGCGCAGGTGCCATCAACTCGGTCGTGTCGATGTAGCTCAGGCGCGAGACTTGCCGAGAGATCCAACTAGACCAAAGGTGTGTGAACAGCCGTTGACCGTTCAGAGGGTGCTCATCGGAAGCCCAGTAAACCAGAAGCCGCCAATCTTGGCCGAGTTCCTCAAATCCCTGTCCGAGCTGGATGTCTCCGGTACATTGACCGATTTCGCCTTCGTCGATGACAACCAGAATCCGGACTCATCCGCCATGCTCGCTGCGTTCCACCGGGAAGGCAGCCGGGTCTTCATCTTGGAGAGTGCAACCGGTGCAGTGGGGACAGGCAGACAAGACTATGTCTGTGATGACAAGACCCATCGATGGAACGAAGACCTCGTGTGGAGGGTCGCAGAGCACAAGGACCGGATGATTCGGTTCGCTCTTGAAAACGAGTATGACTACCTCTTCTTGATCGACTCCGACCTCGTTCTGCACCCGGATACCCTCCGACACCTCATCACCTGTGGGAGGGCGATTGTGTCCGAGATATTCTGGACACAGTGGCAGCCTGACTCGCCTCCGCTGCCCCAGGTCTGGCTCCAGGACCAATACACTCTGTTCGAGCACGCACGCGGGGAACGTATTTCCCAAGAAGAGGCCCAGTCCAGGACTCGGGCGTTTCTGGAGAGTCTGAAGACGCCCGGATTGTACGAGGTGGGCGGGTTGGGCGCGTGCACATTGATATCGAGAGAGGCTCTTCAGAAAGGCGTCTCGTTTCGGGAAGTCCCTAACGTGTCTTTCTGGGGAGAGGACAGACACTTCTGCATACGGGCGGCAGCACTCGGATTGAGGCTCTATGTTGACACATGCTATCCCGCCTATCACATTTACAGGGAGTCAGATCTCGAACGTGTCAAGGACTACCGAGAAGCCAACCGCACCGAAGCGCAAGCCCCGGTTCATAAGGCCGCTGCTACGTTGCTGAAATCCCACGGGATTCGCAGCGAGATGAACAAGATTCTCTCTGCAGCAAAACGAGCGGTCGAACGGTTCTGGAGTTTCGACTTCAGGGACCCAAGACGCGACGACGGAATGGAGCTTCTCGCACCAGACTATTGGTCGGAGATCTCAAAGGGTCTTGAAGACGATCTGAGAGCTTCCATGCAAGCAAGACTCATCTCGAGGACTGACGTGCTGAGCTCCCGCCTGGCTTTGATAGACTCCGAGGCAACGGAAGCGCTTGTGACCGGCCGCGTCTTGACTCATGGTGTCGAACAAGACAGGTATTTCCGCGAGTTGTATGACTGCCGGGTCCTCGTAACCAGACCTGAGAAGGAAACAAGGTGGCTGGTAAGAGGGGTGGAGTTCACGAGGGTGCCCGAGCCCGATTTGCCAGATTTCATGCAGACCAGAGTAACAAAGTACGAGGGTAACAGGCTCACCCTGTCCATGCTGGTTCGGAACGAAGCTGGCAGGTATCTCCGCAGAGTACTCGAACACGCCGCGCAATACATCGACGCCGCCGTGATTCTCGATGACGCGAGCGAGGATGACACCGTCGAAGTGTGCAGACAGGCGCTAAGCAACATTCCCACGACAATCGTCTCGAACTCGAAGCACGGTTTTCACAACGAGGTCGAACTGAGGAGGCAGCAGTGGGAGCTCACCGTGAGCACCAATCCGGATTGGATCCTCGTTCTCGATGCAGACGAAATGCTCGAGGACAGGGCCACGTCTGCCATACGCGACCTCATCAACCAGCCGTTCTACGACTATTACTCATTCCGACTCTACGACTTCTGGGATCCGACACACTATCGTGAAGATCCGTACTGGCAGGCTCACAAGACCTACAGGGTCTTCCTCGTGCGCTACCAACCCAGGTTCAAGTACACGTGGCAAGAGACCCCGCTGCACTGTGGCAGGCTTCCGAATAACGTGACCGCTCTGCCCGGCGCCCGGTCAGAGCTGCGAGTGAAGCATTTCGGCTGGGCAACGCCTGCTGACCGAGAGCTCAAGTACCGGAGATACAAGATGCTGGATCCAAACGCACGATACGGTATCAAGCAGCAATACGAATCCATCCTCGACCCGCATCCTAGTTTGGTAGAGTGGATTGACTAGTGGTGAATCTGTCGGGGCATCTTGTGGGTCGGACAGGACGGGTACTTGCGTACGAAGCTAATCCTCACATTGTCCTGATAGTCAAGGACAACCTGTCGATAAACTACTTGTGCGAATGATGTCATGTCATCAACATGGCCGTGTACTCTTCAGAAGGAACCGTCGTTTCCCACTTCGCCAACCGATTCGTAGGCAACTCGTCGATTCATGAACACGGGGACGATTACTTCGAGAACTATGTGGACGGCATCGAAACCATCGAAACGCCGTCTGAACCACTAGACAGCCTACTAGGTCGCGTCCACCATATAGACCTGATAAGGACAGACACCGAAGGCAGGGAGTACCATGCGCTCCTCGGGATGTAATGACTCCTGCGCAAGGCAGCAGTCCAGACTGTGGTATTCGAGCTGAACAAGGATATGCTCAAAGGTGACTGGGACGGTCTCTTCGAAGTCCTTAACGGAGTGCAAGACGACTGTGGATTGTCGTTCTTCACGCTTTCGGGCGAAGGTACCCTAGTCTCCGTCGGTCTGTCACTGCTCCGAGCACAAGGGTCCAACCCACACGCGGTGATGAAGCGCCGCATGACAAGGATGGGGAGCAGCAGGTACGCAAGCAGCGCAATGTCTCAGCAACGCGGTGGCATCCCCCGTGCCCCTGTCGGGCTATTGCTGAGGCACGTCCTCCTGGGAGGAGAATGGTCTGCGTCCCCGCCTCCGCACGACAGCAGCGGCAAATGGCCTCTCAAGAGCCTAGTCACCAGCCCCGACTGTCTCCCCGATGCTGGAAATGGCCGCCTGCAGGTACCTCTCATGCAACGCGCCGACTGGGCTCGGAGTCTCGAAAATCCGCCCAGGCACGCGGAGCGTCTCGAACGAAAACCCCTCGCGGAATTTGAAGGCGTACTTCCGTCTGTGTATGTCTGCGCCGATCCTCTTGAGGTCATCGGCGGTGTACTCGAACCCGGCCACCCGCAGGGCCGCGGCGGTCCTCTCAGGGCTGTATATGCCCCTCGCGAAGAAGCACGCCACCAGGCTGGACAGGACCTGCCTCCAGCGTTCCTCCTTGAGGATCTCGCGCGCGAGTTCGTCCGGAGGGATCTGCCTCTTCATGAGCACCTTCTGGTCCACGCTGTAACCTGCGCTGTCCAGGTGGCTGTGCCGCGCTCCCACCAGAAACCCCAAGTGCGCCCCGGGGCCCGTGTGATATCCCGGCATCTCGTTGCCACCGAAGGCGAGGGCAAAGTCCTCGCCCCCGTATACCGAGGCAGCGTGCTCAACGCCGCGCGCGAGCGCCGCGTAGAACTCGTTCGGCTGCTCGATGATCCGCCGCACCGCCTCGAGGTAGGCGGGATAATCGCCCCAGGCAAGCCGAAGGCCGCCTGCCGCGTCCTCAGATACGAGGCCGCGCTCCTGGGCCTCGGTCGCCCAGGCCAGCACCACGCCTGTGCTCATGGCGTCAAGCCCGTAGACCTCGATGCGGTCGATGAGCTTCAGAAGGCCCTCGGGGTCCGAGCCGCCGAGCATAGAGCCAAGCGCGTAGATAAGCTCGTAGTCGTAAGAGATCATGCTGGTCTTGTAAAAGTAAGGCTCGTTTTCGTCAGGCTCCCGGAGCGCCGCAATGTGTATGCACCCCACCGGACAGTGGGAGCAGGCCAGCCTCCGCCCCAGGTAATGCTCGGCCAGCGCCTCCCCGGAGATGCGGTCAGCCCCCTCAAACCTGGCGTCCTTCAGGTTACGTGTTGGCAGTCCACCGAGGGCGTTCAAGGGCAGGACGTTTTCCGGCGTCCCGAGGTCGTGGTATTTCTTCATGACCGGCGAGGCAACGGCTTCCTGGTATATCTGGTCGTACACGCGCCGGTATTCCGCGGCGCCCCCCGCGCCCTCTCCCCCTCCCACCGGCAGCGAGTGCTTGCCCGACACCACGACCGCCTTCAGCTTTTTGCTGCCGAAGACCGCGCCGAGCCCCAGCCTGCCAAAATGTCTGTAGCTCTCCGTGGTAACGCAAGCGTACGGTATCAGTTTCTCGCCCGCCCTGCCGATGCGCATGATGCTGCGAAGCCCGGCCGCCGGCTCGTTCTCCCGGATGATGCGACCAACGGTGAAGCTGTCCCTCATGCCCCAGAGGGTACGGGCGTCGCGGAAGTGGACCTCGCTGCCGTGGATAGCCACATACCCCGGGATATCGTTCGCCCCCCGGATGACGATCGCCCCGTACCCTGCCGTGCGAATGGCGACGGCGCTTCGCCCTCCGGCATGGCTCTCGCCGAGGTTACCGGTGTGGGGGGACTTGAACATGGCAACGGTCTTCGAGGCCAGGGGAAACAGCCCCGTCAACGGGCCCACGGCGAAGACGATTGGGTTCTCGGGGGAAAACGGATCGGCACCCCGGGGGCACTCCTCGTGCAGGAGCTCGACCGCCGCGCCCGCGCCTCCTATGCTCTTCTCGAAGAGGTCCTCCCGCCGCTCGACCCAATGCTTCTTCTTGGAAAGGTCTATGTAGAGGACGTTTGCGAGAGGATCGCCCCTAAGCATTTGCTCCAGCCCCCTCCGCACTCTTCTCTGTTGCGTGTGCCACATTGCTCGCCTCAAGGGCCCTCTCCAGGCTCTCCTGCCCCTCCGCCCTCTCTCCTCTGGTTCCGGTGGCCATGCCAACGCGCGCAGCAGCGCTCTCAGTCGTGTCGGCCCTCTCTATGGTAAGCACGCCGTGCGGGCAGAACTTCGCGCAATAGCCGCAGTGGACGCAGATCATCGGCTTCCCCGTTTCGTCGTCCCAGAAAACCGCGCCGATGACACAGGCGTCACGGCAGTGGCCGCACCCGATGCACCGCGCTTCATCGAGGCGCACACCCCCGCCCCTGCGGACCTGAAGCGCGCCCACAGGGCAGACCCTCGCGCACGGTGGGTCGTCGCATGCTCGGCACACGACCACCTTGAAACCCCGCTCCATGCCGCCGATGGATCTCACCCCAATGCACGTGCCAGCGAGGCCGCCTTTCCCGAGTCGTCTCGCGCACGCGAACATGCAGCTCTGGCAGCCGATGCACCTCTCCGTATCGACCACAGACAATCTCACGAGCTATCCTCATCCTTTCAATTTCAAGAGGAAGCCACCGCTAGTACCTAAGCACAATGGTACCTTTCGACACGGACAACGCACGATCCTGCCGCCCCGATGATGTCTGTCCCGTCAGTTGTAGCCTCGCACATCAAGCAAAATTACTTGGACGCACCTGGTCTGGGGATAAGTCGCAGGGCTAATAGCGCGACGGTGGCAAAGAGCACCCCGGCTGCCAACAGCTCCCACCGCCACGGCCAGAGCGCCCCGAGCACGTGGGGCTCAAGCAGGCGAACCACCGCCTCGCCGAGTTTCCATGCGCCGAGTTGCCACGTGAGACACCATGAGAAGGAAGCCAAGGCTGATGCCGCCAGGTATTTCCGTATGTCAATCCCTATGAAACCCGACGCCAGTATAGCGGGCGTCCTGATGGGCCCGAACCAGCGTCCGATGAACACGGTGGCGGCGCCGTACTTACAGAACCAGTCCTCCACTCCTGAGAGATCGACTCGGGACAGGATGCCCTCCCGAGCAAGCCGTCGAGGCAGCCTTTGTGTCTCATGCTTGGAGGAAGGGCCGGATGCCTCGAGCGGTGCACCTTTAGAAAGACAGCGGGTGTAGCGCTCGCCCACATCCCTCGCACGGCGCTCGTCACTTCCCTTGAGGGCGTTAACGGCGCACTCGCCCGGGTCCGCGCCCCCGCCGCGCCGCCCCCTGCCGCCGCTCTGACGGTCACCCGGGCGGTGAAGGGCATCCCTGCGACGGCCGGCAATCACCCGTACAGCAGCGCCCATCATGTAACCCAGGAGGTTGCCAAAAGTGTTCCCAAGCGCCGCCGCAGCAACGGCGTATTCAAATCTCATCTGGCCGTGCTGGATCAAATAACCCGCTCCGAGGAACACGATCTCCAAGGGAATGCCCGGCATTCCTGTTCCCTCTATGGCGAGAACCACGAATATGACAAGGTATCCGTATTGGTGCAGCAGCACCGCCGTATCCTGTAGCATCCCGACGCCCTCGCGCCCCCGCGCCCCGCGCCCGTCCGGGTCTCACGGGCTCAGGCCTCAGCCTCGTGCTGGGCGGCCGTCGCCAACGCTCCCACCATCGTCGTTGCAGCCCCTTGCGCGGCCCCCGTTCGCTAACCCGCCGGCTCCGCCGGCCCCGCCGCCGCCGCAGTCCCCGTAGTCCCCTCTATCCTTCGCCCCGCCTCCGCCATTTCTGGCACTTCCTCTCCCGTCTCTCCCGTCGTCCCCCTGTTTCTGAACCTCGCTATCACCGTGCGGGCGCCGTATACCTGCTGCCCCACCTTTGCAACGATTTCGACGTCATCCCCGGGGATCACGAGGTCCACTTGCGACCCACGTTCTATGAACGACAGCTTCTGACCGGGCCGCAGGATGTCGCCCTCCTTCACGAAGCACCGTATCTTGTTGACGAATTTATCAGCGATCTCGACTACGGCAATCATGGTCCGCCTGGCGCCAGGCACACCCACCGTGCCACCCGCAGCCCCGGGGCCTTGCGAGCACGGCCGCTCCACGTTGATGAATATGGTATTGCGCTCGTTGGACAGGTGGTACCTGCGCCCGAAAAGATCGATGGCTTGCCTCAGGTAAGTGAGCTTGACGTATTCCCAAAGGTCCAACATCGGCAGGTTCACCGCCGCGGGAGTGTGAACCACACGCGACACGGTGCCTGCCACGGGAGCGTAGTTGAAATGAACGTCGAGCGGCGTCATGTATACCCCTATGATCCAGCCGGATTCGCCCGCACCGAAATCAGTTCCGGATAACTCGGTCACGGGAATCGTCTTCCCCAGCTTCTCCACAAAGACCTTCCCGCCCGTGAACCTGCGGGCGTATATGAGCTTGCCGTCCGCCGGCGCCAGGATGGCCGCAGGGTCGTCAGGCGGGACCCTCACGGGGTCCCGGTAAAACCATACGCGCCTCAAGAAAAGAACCAGCGCGCCCACGAGCGCGGCTCCGACCCCCACTACCATCAACATCACTGCACCAACGCTCATCTCTTTAGTGCTCCTTCAGTCCCTTGAAGATTATATACGGCAACTTCGGAACATAGTAACATGCGAATCCAGCCAGACCTCGGACAAGGCCCAACGCGCCGGGCGTACAGGTCGCAGCAGCCGCCCAGCCAGGGTCGAACACGCCGTGCCGGTACGCGCGGTCTAGGGCTGTATAGGTGACAAGCGTCCCGTAGCGGCGCCAGCATTCATACAGCTCATCCGAGACAGTCCGAGCAAACAGCTGCTCGGGCACGTCCACGACGTCACGCAGCTCTGCGTAACGCTGCCGCAGGCTTCCCGCGTAGCCCCGCGTCGCCGCAACACGTCTCTCCTCCGCATAGGTATGCTCGTCCCACGAAAAGGCGCACCCCGGCTCCGCCGCAGCCCTCACCAGACCCTGGATGCATTCGGCAAGCACTCGGATCCTCTCGAGGTCCCATACCGGGTCAAACACCCGGAGCTCGATGGTCCCGAGGCGCTTCGAAATGATCATGTCCTGAAAACGATACTTCTTGTCGGTCGCGCGCAGCGGGCCTATGGCATACGATCGCGCCACGCGGTAGGACTGGCCGAACCGGCGTCCTCCTCGCAGCGGCGAACTCGCGGTGAGGAGCGACAGAAGCGGCAAGAACCGGGCCAGGGTGGAGTATGTGCGCTCCAGGTCCTTCTCGTCCACCGGCCCTACGTGTATATGCAAGCCACACGTGTTCGTGGGTGCGTCGATGTCAAAAAGGTGACCTGTGGCCACCATGAGCCCTCCCGAAACCCCGGCGAGCTCCTTCCTCCTCTCGGCGAGGTCGCGTACCAGGTCAGCCGCGCTCGAATGGACCGCGGTGGAGACCTCCACTCCGCTCATCACGCCTTGACGGAGGTCTTTGCCGCGCGCGAAGTTCGAGGCCGAGTGCGTGTAGTAGTACGACGGGCGGCTCCAGAGCAGCTTTGCGAGATACCACAGCGACGCGATGGAAGGCAGCGTAGGTTCGGTTATGAAGATCTCTTCCTCGAGACCAAGCAGCACCTCGGGCAGAACGGTCATGGCGTCATTTCATCCTCCCATAGCGCAGCGTTCCTCGAAGGATCGGCGGCAAGGCCCCGAAAGACGGCCCAGGGGCATCTCACCTCCGCCACAACTGCGGTCTAGTGGGTTCCTGCCTCCTTAGGCTGTCTGAGGTCAAGGACGCGCCACATGGTTTGGTCGATCATGATCCCTTGGAACCTACTTTCCACAGCTACGAAGAGCGTCCCGGGATCTCCGAGAAGCTCGAGGGGTATTCTCATCTCGATCTCTCTGCCCTGGCTCGCTGCCTCGACGGCCGAAAGGTCCCGGCCACCGCCAGCAGATCCTGCGGAGCTTTCTACCGAAACAGCCGCCGTGCGCCCGGGCCTGAAAGTAACGTCAATGTCGCCCTCCGAACCCACATGGCCACTGCGTGCGGCGTCAACTGGATGAAGATGAAGGCGGTACACAATCTCCCTCGACGCCGCCCGCCTCACGAGAAGGCCGATGTAGAGGTCGGCCTTGTCCCGAGCCACCACCATCCCGGTGAAATCGCCGGCGCCTCCGAACTGCCTCAGAAGCGAATCGCTGGTGGGCTCAGCGTGCACGTGCATTGCTGCCCCCACCGCTGATGTCCAGTCAGCTAAGCGCCCATCGACATCGGGCCCAGGATCCGTCACCCACGGGACGCGCTCGGTGGTCGCTTCGGCGAACAGCTCTGTGGTGCGGGCGAAACTTAACAGGTACCTCGCCATGATGAGCATTTGGCTCCTGTACTTCCTGATGGCGTCGGCCTTCGCCAGAACAGCGTCTCTCGAAAGGCGGTACGACAGCCACGGGACATCCTCGATCCCAAGGCCGCGCGGCGGCCATAGCTCCATGTCCGGCCTGAGTCCCTTGGGATAAGGCCACTCGCCCCTATGGACGACATACCACAGGACGCGCGGCTGCCCGGACGTCAAGAGGCCTCGCTCGTGTAGGTCCTCACAGGCATACACAACGAAATTGTAAGTCGCCCAATGGTCCGCGTGTCCGTCCACGGGAGCTGAGGCAAGTATGGTGGTCGGGTGCGTCTTCACGATGATGTCCTCGAGGGCTCGCACGACGTCCTCGCCGTAGTAAGGAGCGTTCTTGTGGTAGCTATTGGCGTACGGGCTGGCCGAGGTCCTGGTGTATTTGGATACGTAGGGATTCCGCTGGTCCCAGTGCTCGTGCCACATGGCGGCAAGCCCTCTATCGGGATAGCCCAGAAAAAACACGTGGCTGGCCTGAACGCCCAAGATACCGAGGGCACGCAACGACTCCGCCTGTCGAAGGTACCCGAACTCCACGAGGCGTGCCGGGTTTGTGCGCAGGGACAGAAACTCCCTCCGCGCCCCGAGCGTGAACCCGTCTCCGTTGGTCATGAGCGCGACGTACACGGTAGCGCCTTGCCTCGAGGCGTCGAAAACGAACCCTCCCGCACCGAGGGTTTCGTCGTCGCAGTGGGGAGCGACCACAAGTATCCTGTCGTGTGCCGTAGGAGGGACAAGCGAGAGCCGCGGCACGCCCGAGGGCCCGGTCGTAGGACGTTCTCGCCAAAGAGCGTACGAGTACAACAGCGAGCAGGCAACGACTACGAGGGCGGCACGGGCGAGCATCTTTGTCGCAACCCGGACTATCGCGCCGGCCCCTCTTCCCTCTCCTCTGCCTCTAGCCGGCCCGATCGTCGGGCCCCCGGCCTTGCGGCCACCACGGGTCGTCCCAACTCCCGGCTTCGATCGGAGGTCGAGCATCTGGACTCGCATAGTACGTATTATAGCACTTCGCCCGCGACGCTCCGATCCTCGCGGTTCGGCCTCAGCCCGGGCCTCAATCCGAAATGTAATCGCGCCGGGTGGTCCGCCCTCCAGGCAGCTCTTGGGCTCTAGGCAACGCGCCGGGGCCACTGCGTTCCTCGCTGCGTGTCTCGCGTTGGAGGTCTGACGCTGGAGCGCCCGCAGGCAGCAGCGCCTCGGTCAGCACGCGCCCTGTGGCGTTCGCGGGCGGCCTTATCCCGAGAAGCCGTGAGATGGTGGGCGCTACGTCGATTATCTCAACCGGCCCGTCAACGACGGCCCCGTTCCTCACGCCCGCTCCGCTCAACAACATGAACACGTGGCGAGACGTGTCGTCGCCGGAATCGTGCTGCCCGGCTATTCCGAAGAACAATCCCTGGGTCTTGAAGTGATGCGGAGGCTCAGGCCATATCAGGAGCTGCCCGAGCATGGGGTGGGCGCCGGCCTTCCTCAGCTCGTGCAGGGACATGTAACCCCCGAAGTACGGCTTGGCCGACAGGGCTTCGATGACTGCGTCGTATTGAGAGAGCGTAATGTCCCGCCTGAAGTAGAACTGGACGGCAAGCCCCGAGCTCACGAGAACGAGGTCGGTCCCGTCCCTCGCCCGCTCCCCGGGGGCAAGCAACTCGCATGTGTAGCCGAGCTGGGAGAGGGTGGCCAGAAGATCCGGCAGGCTGGACTTTCCGGAAACAGGCGACATACCGTGGTCCGCCGTGAGCACGACGGCGGTCCTCTCGAAGATCCCGAGATCCATCAACGCATCCACGAGTGAACCAAGATCCCGGTCCATGGCCGCGAGCTGCTTGATCATCTTCGTCTTCCACGCGTCGTAGTTGAAGACCAGGGACAGGCCGTACCCGATCCCCGAATTGTGCCCGGCTGCGTCGAGGTCATCGGCGTAAATGGCAAGAAATCTGGGGATCTCCGGCACCACGACGGGACCATCTGGAGTGTTGACAGGTTCCCTACGCAAGAGCTTGACGGCTTCGGCGACTCTCGAACGCCAGGGCCCGCCAGGCTGGATGTAGAGATGAGACGGGTCTCGGGCGTAGGCCCCGCGACCGTCCAGCGTAAACTGCTGAACCGAGGCGCATGACATTCCCGAGGCCTCGACCGCTTCCGCGATCGTCTCAGCGGCATTCTCCCTGCCAGTCTGCTTCACGATGTTCTCGGCCGCGTCGTAATAGCGGTATGTGTTCCCGTGCGTGGCGGGCCATGCCCCCGTGACGATGCTGGTCTGCATGGGATTGGTGATGCTCGGAAAACCATTGCGGGTAGCTGTAAAGAGGACGCCGCGCGAGGCCAGGAAGTTGAGCACGGGCGTGCCGGGGCCACCAGAGGAGTTGGCCCATACATAGTAATCGTACGCGAACCCGTCCCAGTTGATGTATATCACGTAGTCCGCAAGGGCGCCAGTCGCGTCTTCCGGGCCACGAGACGGCTCCGGTTCACGTGTCATTTCATCACCAGCTTTGCTGTCGTCTATATCCCCTGTCTCCCCGATCTCGGCGGCTTCGGCGCCATCCGGCACAGCAACGTCTGCGGCCGCGCTCACCAGCGAGCCCCCGAGGGCCGGCGCGGCTGGACGCCCCGGCGACGAGCTCGCCAAGAGGAGCGCGACCCCGAGTAGAAACACACACGCGGCGCCGAACAAAAGCAGTCTGAACTGCCATTTCATCTTATCACCGCCGTACCGCCTCTCGATTCCTCCGCCGCGCCGCGCAACCCGACGCTGCACTGCAGCCGCTCGGCAAGCCCTGCGCTCGGCAAGCCCCGCACATGACGGGACGACGACACGACGCAGCTTGCCAGGAGGCGACCGCGCGCACGAGGCGCGGGGTCGCGCGCAGCGTAGAAGGCGAAGCGCGGATGCGGCGCCGTCAAGAGCGGTAGCTCACAGTCGCGCGTTCGGCGACCGCAGGAAGGTCGTGAGCCAATGCCTCACCCCAGTAGAACTTATCGAAAACGAGGCCTGCAAGCCCGAGAGCGACCCCCATGTCTCCGAGCTGCGACGAGACAACGCGAGGCATCTGGCCTGGGGCCAGGAGGGCTCGTTCTCTGGCCACTGCCTCCACGCGCGCCGCGAATTCGGGCAAGCTACCGATGTCGCCGCCGAGCACCGCGAGCTCCGGGTCGAGCAGGTTGATGAGGCTCACGAGGCCAGTAGCAGTGTATTCGACGAGCGCATCGCCGGCCCCTCCGGCCTTCCACTCGCGGATCGCCGACGAAGCCACCTCCGCGAGGCACCCGATGTTGCCGCACGAGCACCTCTGACCCCGCATGTCCACGGTCATGTGTCCGAGCTCGCCCGCATGCATTCGAGCGCCGACGTATGGTTTTCCGTTCATCACGAGCCCGGCGCCGAATCCGCCCTCGCCCACCGTCACGTAAACAAAGTCGGCCACGTTCCGGGCGTGCCCATAGCATCTCTCGCCCCACGCTGCCGCGCGCACATCGCGCTCCACCAGAACCGGCAGGCCGAACTCGCGCTCAAGTCGCTGTGCGAGCGCGAGGTTTACCCAACGGAGCCTGGTTGACCTCAAGATCACGCCGGTCCTTGTATCCACCATTCCGGGCACTGCGACACCTATACCGGCGGCGGCACCGGCGCTCGCCCGCGGAAGACGCGAGAGGGCCCGCGCGGCCGCTTTGAGGATCTGATCCACCGTGTTGGCAGGGCTCGAGAGGTCCGCCTCCTCCTTCATGATGGAGACAGGATTCCCCGCGAGGTCGATCACGCCGTATAGGATCCTCGTCACCTGGACGTCAATGATGGCAGCGAGGCTGGCGCCTGCGTTTAGACTCAAGAGGATGGGCCGCCTCCCGGCGACGCCGGTGGGAGCGCCCTTGGCCTCGGTCACGAGGCCGGCGCTCACGAGCTCCGATACTATTGCGGAGACCGTGGACGGGCTGAGCTTGGTGAGCTTCGCCACGTCGGCCCGGGACAAGGGCGAGTACTTCCTGACCGCATCCAGCACAAGCATGGTGTTGACCTTCTTGGCGAGGGTCGAGTCGGCGGTCCGCTTAAGGCTGGCCATCGCACATTACCTCTCCGATCCGGCGTTGTGTGGCATAGTTCGAGACCACAAGAAATACTGCGAACAGGCTCCTATCCACATCATACGACACGTTGGCTGGCATTTCAACATTATAATGCATCGCCATCCATATTCCGCTTATGCTGGACAACCAGCCCTGCATAGGACAAGCTTGACTCTCCTGGGTATTATTGATATACTTCGGTTAGGCACGGCTCGACACGAAAGACATTTGTTCGAGCCTCGCAATAATCCGCTCGCCGCTTCACCCGACTGACGACGCGGTTGCCGTCGCAGACGCGGAGGGAGGCTCGGGGTCCGCGCGGCTCTTATCGTCCCATCCCGCAAGCCTTGACTCAACAGGACGCCCCGGGGACGACGAGCGTGCGTCGACGAGGGCGCGCTGGTTGAAGGAAGGACGGGCACCAGGCGAGCCGGGGAATTCACGCGAGAGGGGTGTTACGGTGCACAAAGTTGCCATCTGGGGCGCCGGCACCATGGGGCGAGTGCATGCCGGCTGCTACCAGCGCAGTGAAGAAGCCCGCGTGGCGTACGTCATCGATCAGGACCCAACGAAAGCCCAAGAACTCGCCGCTACGTGCGGGGCTCGCGCCATAGGCGAGCCGGCTGCCGCACTCCTAGACCCTGAGGTCGACGTGGTGGACGTCTGCCTACCGACTTACCTCCACAGAGAGGCCGTGGAAGAGGCTGCGCGCGCAGGAAAGCATGTCTTGTGCGAGAAGCCCGCGGCTCTATCTATCGACGATGCAAAGGCCATGCTAGAAACATGCAGAGCCTGCGGCGTGAAGCTCGGCGTAGCCCACGTCGTGCGTTATTTCCCCGAGTATGAGACCGTACATCAAATGATAACCTCCGGAGAGCTGGGGCAGATCGGCACAGTACGTCTCTCCAGGGTGGGGCCGTTCCCGAGGGGTTGGACGGACTGGTACGCAGATGAAACGCGAAGCGGCGGATTGCTGCTTGACCTCTCCATTCATGATTTTGACTTCCTCAGATGGTGCTTCGGGCCGGTGGATCATGTGTACGCCCGCAAAGCACGCAATGATAGACCTCTCGAGTACGCCCTCGTTGTAGTGCGTATGAAAAACGGAGTCATCGCTCATGTCGAAGGAAGCTGGGCTCACCCGGGGCCGTTCTCCTACAAGTTCGAGGTATGCGGGAGCGCGGGGATGGTCGAGTATGACAGTCTAAAAGCCCGCCCGCTATCCGTGGTAACCGCACCTGCTCCGGTAAGTCCGCGTGGAGGCGCGAGCGCAGCGGGAAGCGGAACGCCGGGCGGCGTTGCTGTTCCCGAAAGCCCCCTGAAAAGCAGGGAGCCCTACCTTCGCGAGATCCGCGATTTCCTCGCGTATGTGCGTGGGGAAAGCACGCCGCGAGTCCTCCCGGAAGACGCCGTGGCCGCGCTCGAGATAAGCTTGGCTGCCACCCGCTCGGCGCTCACTGGCAAGGTGGTGAGTGTATCATGACGCGCGCGACAGGCTGCAGAGGCTGCAAGCACAGCGAGGTCCGCATCGGAATCGTGAGCTTCGCCCACATGCACGCGTACAGTTACGCACGGGCCGTGCGCTCCATTCCTGGCGCGATCCTCGCTGGAATCACAGATGACTCGGAGGAGCGCGGGCTGGCAGCATCACGTGAGTTCGAGGCACCGTATTACCGCAGCATTGACGATCTTCTTGTCACAGACATCGACGCTGTCATAATCTGTTCAGAGAATGCCCGCCACAAGGAGCATGTCCTTGCGGCCGCCGCGGCGGGCAAGCACGTGCTATGCGAGAAGCCGATAGCGACCACGCTGGACGACGCGTCGATCATGGTGAACGAGTGCCGTGATAAGGGCGTCGAGCTTGGCATAGCGTTTCCCGTTCGACATGCGCCTCCTGTGGTCAGAGCCAAGCAGCTCATCGACGAAGGCAAGATCGGAAGGGTCATCGCGGTAAGCGCCACCAACCACGGAAGGATGCCCGGCGGCTGGTTCATCGACCGTGCCTTGTCCGGTGGCGGGGCGGTGCTTGATCACACGGTCCACGTGGCCGATCTCCTGAGGTGGTTCCTCGCGGACGAAGCCAGGCGCGTCTATGCCGAGGTAGACACGAGGATGCACGACATCGCGATCGACGACTGCGGTACCCTGAGCATAGAGTTCGAGAAGGGCGTGTTCGCGACGCTCGACCCAAGCTGGTCGAGACCCAAAGCGTACCCCACTTGGGGGGACGTGACCATGGAGATAGTGGGGACCTCCGGCGTGGTGTCGCTGGATGTTTTCGCGCAGGTCCTCGTGCACGCCAGTGATGCGCGGAACGCCGTCCTTTACAGGCCTTGGGGCGATGATATGGACCTCGCGCTCGTGACGGACTTCGTAGAGTCGGTGCGGGAGGGCCGGTCTCCCGCGGCAAGCGGCTTCGACGGCATGAAAGCGCTCGAGATAGCCCTGGCAGCCTACGAGTCGGCGAGGCGCGGCGAGCCTGTCGAGCTGTCCCATCCCATTTGAGGACGAGAAAGCAACACGCGGGTACCATTCGAAGTTCGAACGCCGGCGCGCGATGACGAGGCGACGAAAGGGAAGCGGCCACGAAACGAAAGGGGGTTGATGAGAACACCCGGACTTGCGGGAACGAGAAGAAGTGGTGTGCGTAGCATGGATCAGGACATGCGCCCTGGCCCGCAGACCAGGGCCATTACACTGGGCCTTTCAAGGAGGTATGAACCGTGACCAGAAAGATGCGACGGGTTCTTGCGTTCAGCATTGCCGCCCTGCTCGTCTTGGGAATTGCAAGCGGGGCGGTCCTCGCCAAGAAAACCACGATAGTGCACTGGCAGCACCACTCCCCGGCCCGCAAGGAAATGGTGGAAGCATTCGCCGCAGAGTTCATGGAGAAGAACCCAGACATTGAGATCCAGATCGAGTCGATACCTGAGGCCGACTATTTCCAGAAGCTTCTCCCCGCCCTTGCAGCGGGTTCTGGGCCTGACACGTTCCAGATCCCAGCGGGCCAAGTGTCGTCGTACGCAGCGACTGGGGTGCTCCAGCCGATCAGCCCGAAGGTCGCGACTGCTGCGCAGATTGAGGCGGACTTTGTGCCGTCGGCCATAAAGCGCCTCAAGGTGGGTGACAACTACTACGGCTTCCCTATCGACACACAGACGATAGTCCTCTTCTACAACCCACAGCTCTTCAAGGAGGCCGGACTTGACCCGGCCAAGCCCCCGCAGACGTGGGCCGAGCTCATCGAGTACGCCAAGGCGATGACGCGCCGAGACGCAAACGGCGTGACGACGTGCATGGGCGTGGCCACCGGCGGGTACGGACCCGTCCTCGCGTCTCTCATGCTGCAGAATGGCGCGTCACTCTGGAACAACCAAACCGATCTCCCCGATTTCAATTCCCCGGCGGCGATCGAAGCCCTGAAGTTTGCGACAGACCTCGTCACCACGTACAAGGTCGAGGACAGACAGATGGGGTCGAGATGGAATGCCTTCCGCCAGAGCAAGCTCGGGATGGTATTCGCCCACCCCGCCATGATAGGTAGCTTCAGGTCAACCGTGCCGGACCTCGTGTTCAACATTGCGCAGATCCCCGCGCCAAAGCCGGGCGGACCGCGAACGACGCTTCTTACCTCGTGGGCCTACGTCGTGTCGAAGAAGGCGCCCTCTGAAGCGGCCTCGAAGTGGGTCGCCTACCTCACTTCGGCGGATGCTCAGAAGCGGTGGATCACGAAGACCGGGGACCTCCCCACGCGTAAGGCTCTCCTTGACCTTCCGGAGTACAAGAACGACCCGTTGCTCGGACCGTGCATGGAATCCATGAAGAACAGCGTTCCCGTCCCGTGGACCACGCGGCGACTCGATGACGAGCTTCCTCGCCAGGCTTATGAGCGCGTCATTCTTAAGAACGAGACCCCGGCACAGGCCATGAAGTGGCTCTCCGAAGAGGCGGTCAAGGCTGAGAAGGAGCAGAGGGCTCTTGCTCAGCCCTAGATGATGCGTTGAAGAGGCTCAGGGGTCTGCGTTGAACAGGCTCGAGAGACTGTCGAAGGCAAGTCGGCGGATAGGCCACGGCCCTCTCACGTAACAACCCTGCCACCGCTACCAAGGCATGTAAGGCATGTCAGGGCAGGTCTGTCCGCCGGCTGGCCCGGCTCGCATCTGTCACCGAGCCTTTCGCGTCGGCCGCGCCGAACTGGGCTCCGGAAGGAGGATGGCGGAACATGAACCCGGGTTCTTCCGCAGTGGTTGCTGTGAGGAGGCGTCCATTCACCTGGCACCGGCTGCAGAAGCTGGTAGCGCCTTACGTCTTCATATCCCCCGGTGTGATCTTTTACCTGATGGTGACGATCATACCTATGATCTGGGGGTTTTGGATCAGCTTTCACAAGTGGAGCATCATCTGGCCTGCACATCCCTGGGTAGGCCTTGCCAACTACCGGGCCCTTCTCACCGAGGACCTCTTTTGGACCTCGCTGCGTAACACGGCTGTCTACACGGCAGGCGTTGTGCCGGTGGAGGTGGCGCTTGCGCTCATGGTCGCGCTCCTTTTGAACACCAAGCTGCGCGGACGGGGCATCTTCCGGCTTCTTTATTACCTGCCCGTTGTAACGCCCCTCTCCATTTCAGCGGTGATATGGCAGTGGATATATCACCCCCATGTCGGGCTCTTTAACTGGTTGATGCGAGTGCTCCGGCTCCCCACCCACGACTGGCTCCAGGAGATCGGCACGGCGATGCTTGCGGTGGTAATCGTAGGTATATGGTCCGGCGTGGGTTACCGGATGGTCATCTTCCTGGCGGCACTTCAAGGAGTTCCACAGACCTACTACGAAGCCGCGATGATAGATGGCGCCTCGGGGTTCGCGTTGTTCAGGCATATCACGCTTCCGCTTCTGAAGCCCGCCACGCTCTTCGTGCTCGTGACGAGCGTCATGAGCTCTTTCCAGGTCTTCAGCCTCGTCAACGTCCTTACCCAGGGCGGCCCGTTGGACGCCACGAACGTTGTGGTGTACTACATCTACAAGCGCGCCTTCGGAGACCTGCAGTTCGGCCTCGCGGCCGCGGCGTCCTTCGTGCTCTTCGCAATAATCCTCGTAATAACGGCAATCCAATGGAAGCTGGTCGGAAGGGAGGTCAGCTACGAATGACCCGAGCAGACAGCGTCCTCATAGCTGCGGCAGGTAGACGCACTAAGACATCCAGGCGAGGCGGTCGCACGTTCGTGCAGGTCTTGGGACGCATCCTCACGTACGTCCTTGTCGCGGCCGGTGCGGTCGCGACCGCGACCCCCTTTGTCTGGCTCATCCTATCCTCGTTCAAGTCGCTCCAAGAAGTCGTGCTCTTCCCGCCAACCTTCTTTCCGAAAAAGCCCGTGTTCTCCAACTTCCGAGAGGTATTCAGCATGATCCCCTTCGGGAGGTATTACCTGAACAGCATCATCACGTCGGTCATCCCTACGGTGGCAACCGTTCTAACCAGCTCCATGACGGGAATGGGGTTTGCCAAGTACCGATTCGCGGGAAGATCGCTCCTATTCTGGATCATCCTCTCCACAATGATGGTGCCATTCCCCGCCACGATCGTTCCGCTCTATGTGATGGTCTCGAGGGCCGGCCTCGTGAACACGTACGCCGGGCTCATCGTGGTGGGCCTCTCGAGCGCGTTCGGCATCTTCATGATGCGCCAGTTCATCATGAGCATCCCTGACGAGCTGCTCGACGCAGCCAGGATAGACGGGGCAAGCGAGTTCCGCATCTTCCTTCAGGTCGTGATGCCGCTCACGAAGCCGGCCGTGGCGACACTGACCCTGTTCACGTTCACGAGCCATTGGGGTGCATACATCTGGCCCCTCATAGTGGTGAACTCCGACCGGCTGCGCACGTTACCGCTGGCGATTCCGTATTTCTCGGGACAGTACTTCAGTTTCCAGAACCTCATCAACGCGGCCTCGCTCATGTCTATAGCGCCGGTGCTTGTGCTGTTCATGTTCACACAGCGTTATTTCGTGCAAGGCATCGCCCTCACGGGCCTCAAATCGTAGACACGTGGGCCCTTCTTGCGGAATACGGCAGGAAGACGGGAGGCTGAGTACCGTGCTGCGTAGAAGGTCCCAGGTCACGCTCTTGCTCGTCACAGCGTTGGGGCTAGTGGCTTTCCTGACGCTTTCGTGCGAGGTGTGCGTCCCGGGCCAAGACGCCATGGCCGCCGCTTCCTCGTCCTCATCGCTGCGGCCAACGCGATCACCGTGTGCGTCGTGCGCGATGTGTTGCGCGGCCGGGCGCGAGGCAGCACGAAACGTCATACTCTTCATCGGAGACGGGATGGGCCCTGGCCAGCTCGCCGCGGGACAGGTTGCGAAGGGCGGACCGCTCGTCGTGGAGTCCATGCCTGTGCGAGCCACGGTCACGACGACGTCCTGGGGAGGCAACATCACTGACTCCGCGGCCGCCGCTACAGCCCTCGCGACCGGGCACAAGACCGTGAACAGTGCCATCGCTGTGCTCCCTGACGGCACGCCGGTACGCACGATCCTCGAGGCCGCGCGTGATGCGGGATGGCTCGTGGGCATCGTCACCACGTGCTCGGTCACTGACGCGACCCCCGCAGCATTTGCCACACACGTCGAAAGCCGCCGCGAAACGCGCAAGATAGCCGAGGCCATGGTCGGTGCCGGCATCGACCTCATCATGGGCGGCGGGGCAGCGGATTTCCTTCCGACGTTGTTCGTCAAAGGTAGAGCCCCGATAGACCTCGCGCGCGACTTGGGCTACGCGGTTGCCCTGGATCGCAAGGGCTTTGACGAGGCCTCTTCCCTGCCGTTCCTGGGCCTCTTCGCCACGACCGACCTAGACTACGAGCGGGACAGGGACCCAGGCCGTCAACCCAGCCTCGCGGAGATGACTCAGAAAGCCATCCGCCTTCTCTCCTCCACCGATAATAGGTTTCTCTTGATAGTAGAGGGCGGTCTCGTGGACCATGCGTGCCACGACAACGACATCGAGGCTCTATTCGGCGAGATGAGGGCGCTAGATGACGCCGTCGCACAAGCCTTGGCCTTCGCCCGGGAGAGGAATGATACGCTCGTCGTCGTGACTGCGGATCACGAGACGGGCCGTTTGAGCATGAGTGCAGGTGCGGGCGCCGGTGGGGAGTTCGCATTCGGAACGGACGGGCATACGGACATCGAAGTGTCTCTCTTCGCCGAGGGACCGGGCCAGGAGCTCTTCGCAGGCCATCTCGACAACACCGATGTGCCCAAGATCATCGCGGCAGCCGCGGGCCTCGAAACGCTGCAAGAGCCGACCGCACAGGACGCTTATGCTGCCTACGCTGGGGCTGAGCCTGAACCCAAGCCTGAGCCTGGGCCTGGAGTTGAAGCTGAACCCAAGCCTGAACTTGAATCTAAAGCTGAGACTGAAGCCGGAGCTGGGGCTGAAGGTAGCGCCCAAGCCGATGCCGGCGCCAAAGTAGCATCCCCAGCGAGTGCGGACGCTCTTGCAACGGAGGAATCAGCCGTGAAACCCGAGGGCCTGGCGCCAGCCACGCGCCTTGTCGTCATGACCTACAACATCCACAGCGGAGTAGGGGCCGACCTCAAGCTGGATCTCGACAGGATCGCCGACCTCATCAGGAACGAGAGAGCCGACATCGTGGGCTTGTGCGAAGTGGACCAAGGAACGAGGCGCTCCGGGCAGGTGGATCAGGCCCGGTACATAGCTGAGAGGCTTGGTTACTACTATGCGTATGGTCCGAATTTGTGGTACGACGGGGGCGCGTTCGGAAACGCGGTCCTGAGCCGCTATCCGATTGTCTCGTCTGTGAATCACCCTCTCCCGAACATCCACGGGAACGAGCCGCGAGGGGTCCTCGAGGCGCAGATTGACTTGGGAGGCGCTGGGGGTGGCGCGATCCTGAACGTCTTCGTGACCCACCTCGACGTGGAGTATGCCGACTCTAGGCGTGCCCAGGCACGCGCCCTCGCCGAGACCGCTTCGACCGCCGCAGGGCCAAAGGTCGTAATGGGAGATCTCAACGCGCCCCCCACGGGCAGCCCGGAGATCGCAACGCTGTTGCACGACTTCAACGACACGCAGCAAGTGTACCGGGTGCTCGTTGACAGCGCGGAGCTCGTAAAAGAAGGCCTATTCTCCAGGGATTATCTGAAAGGCGGCTACACGTACGACGCATACGACCCCGCGAGGCGGATAGATTACATCCTCACGTCATTCGACATCAAGATAGTGGCAGAGCCGGGCGCAGCCCGGGTGCCACGCACCCTGGCCTCGGACCACCTCCCCTACGTCGCTACGATCGAGCTCCCCTGGATGGCCGCTGCCAAGCCCCCCACGACGACGGCACCCGGACCGCAAGGCGGCCTTGCAGGCGACTCTCCTGCTCCTCTCGTCGTAATCTTGACGACCGAAGCTAACAAGGCTTGGTACAAAGACATGCGGTGGGACTACGAGGATGACACGAGCGCCCTCGCCGAATTCGTGACCTCGCTCGGATTTGACCTAGCGGAGATATCGGAGCAGGACCTCGGCCGGCTTCCGGTCATCGCCGGGATGCGTCCGACCCGTCCGGCCGTGCTGATCCTGTCGAACCTGCGCCGCTTGTCGCCAGACCAAGCACAGGCTGTGAGGGACTTCGTCGCCGCGGGGGGCCGCCTTCTAGCGACAGGTCAAACGTCCCTGAAGACCTGCGACGAGCAGCCGGGCGGATCCCACGGCTTTCAGCTTGCGGACCTTCTCGGCGTGGCGTTCGCAGGATGGCAGGGTGTCGCGCCGCTGCACGGCGCTATCGCCCCCGCGACGGCGGGCCGCGCTGGCGACGACGCGCTGGCCCCGGAACGACAGACCGTCGCTAGCCAGCCATCGGGCATCTCCGGCGTTGCCATGGCCCCTTGCGGGACTGCCGGTGGCCCTGGCCCCGATCCTTGCGCCGCCGCTCATGCGCTCTGGGCGGGGATCGAAACGCCCTTGCGCCTGCCCGCGTCGCAGGGTGTGATAGCAAGGTGCCTTCCGGGCTCGGTCGAGTTGGCCGTTTGGGTCGACGCAGACGGCAGCCCCACGCACCCCGACCCCTTCAACGTTGCCGTGGCAGCAAAGGGAGCCTCTCTCTACATAGGCGCGGACATACTGACGCGAGAAATGCTTTCCGACCCTGCCGTGCGGTCATTTGCAAGCAACGCCCTGAGGTACCTGACACAGCTTGACTTCTGACGCATCCCTGAGGCGCCTCACAGACGTCCCCTGCCAGCAGGCCTGCCCGGCGACTAGCGACCGGCCCGCTCGCTGGCAGCGCCCGCCTGTACGGGGCCGTCTTGTCCACGGCGGCAGGCACGATTGCTGATCGCAACTTCCCTGCTCCTGCTTTTGTCCTTGACCTTGCCCGCGACGGCTTCCATTTCCGTACCGCCCGTTCGCCTTCCTCGTTGAGCCGGAGCGTTGAGCCGGAGCAGGGAAAATGCCTGTGTACCACCTTGCTTGAAGGAAACTTCGTCGAGAAAGCGAATCAAACAATAGTTCGGAATCCTCCGAAGCAAGGGGGATGGCTCGATGGCGCCGAGGCTGTTCGTGCTGCTGCTCCAAGAGATGTCCGTCATAGCGGTTCTTGCGTGCTTGATGGGGCGGACGCAAGCCTTCAAGAATGCCCTAAACCGCCAGGCCACCACAAGAGACAAGGCGATCCTGGTGGCGTTCTTCGGCATCCTGTCCATCATCGGAACATACACGGGAATTCCGGTGCGAGGAGCCATTGCCAACACTCGCGCGATCGGAGCGATATCAGCAGGCCTCCTCGGAGGGCCCGTAGTCGGATTCCTCGCGGGGTTCATCGGCGGGGTTCACAGGTATTTCATAGGCGGGTTCACCGGGTTCGCGTGTGGTCTGTCCACCACAGTAGAGGGACTCATCGGCGGGATCGTGCACCTGCGGATGAAAGACGCCGAGATCAGCGGCAGGCTCGGCCTTTTCTGGGGTTTTGCCGGCGAGATACTGCAGATGATCATCATCCTAACCTTCGCAAAACCGTTTGGCGAGGCCCTGGAGCTCGTGAAGATCATCATGTTCCCCATGGTTACAGTGAACGCGGTCGGCGTCGGGATGTTCCTCGCCTTGCTCCGGGCCACGCGCGCCGAGCACGAGAAGATCGAGGCTGTGCAGGCTCAGAAAGCCCTCAAGATCGCATCGAGGACGCTGCCGTATCTAAGGAGCGGCTTGAACTTCGAGTCGGCCCGGCAGGTCGCGGAGATCATCAAGGAGGAATCCGGGGTGGCCGCGGTGGCGATCACCGACACCGAGAAGACCCTGGCCTTCGTCGGAGCCGGCACGGATCATCACAAACCTGGCGATCCAGTGCTCACAAAGGGCACCAAGGTGGCGCTGCAAGAAGGCGCGCTCCGGGTCCTCGAAGACAGGAACATGGTCGGCTGCCCGTACAAGAACTGCCCGTTGAGCAGCGGGGTGGTCGTGCCCCTCTTCTCCGACGGGACGGTCATCGGCGCCGTGAAGCTGTACCAGGACGGCAAGAAACGGATCACGCCGGTCATGGTGGAGCTCGGGAAGGGCATCGGCCAGCTTCTTGCAACACAGCTCGAGATAGCACGGCTGCAGGCTATGGCCGCGCTCGTGAGCCAGGCCGAGCTCAAGGCGCTGCAGGCCCAGATCAATCCGCACTTCTTGTTCAACGCCCTGAACACGGTGGTGTCTTTCTGCCGCACGGACCCGATGAAGGCAAGAGACCTCCTCATCCAGCTATCCGAGTTTTTCAGGCGCAACCTCCGCCAATCCGACCAATTGGTCACGCTTGAAGACGAGCTGGAGCACATCAAGTCGTACCTGGCCATTCAGGGGGCGAGGTACGGCGAGCGGCTCAAGGTTGAGACGAACATGGAACCCGACGTCAAAGGGGTGCTCATCCCCCCGCTGACCCTCCAGCCCGTCGTGGAGAATAGCATCAAGCACGGCATCGGTAAGCTGCCGCAAGGCGGCACGCTCAAGATATCCGCCCGCACGCTGGGTGACGTTGTCGAGGTCTCCGTGGCTGACGATGGCGTTGGAATGCCGCCTGAGCGGCTTGGTGCCCTTCTCGCCGGCACCTGTGTGCATAGCGACTGTGGTGCAGGCATAGGTCTGAAGAACGTCAGGGAGAGGCTACGCAATGTCTTCGGAGATGCGTGCGAGTTCACCATATCGAGCCAGCCAGGCCGCGGCACTACGGTTGCTTTCACGATCCCCCGAAGGAAGGTGGCGCCCGTCGGTGATTAGAGTAGTCATAGTAGACGACGAGAAGCCTGCAAGGGACGAGCTACGATTCCTCCTAGAGTCGATCGATGGCGTCGAGGTGGTGGGAGAAGCCGCTAATGCTGTGGAGGCGCTCGAGCAAGTCGCCAAGACGAGTCCCGACGCGGTTTTCCTGGACGTCGAGATGCCAGACCAGAGCGGTCTTGAGATCGCCAAGGCCCTCAGGCAGTCAGGGCGGCAACACGCAGCACGGTACCCTAACCGGCCCAAGGTGGTGTTTGCAACGGCGTACGATGAGTATGCTGTGGAGGCCTTCGAGGTGTCGGCCGTGGATTATGTGCTGAAACCCTTTGAATTGGAGCGGGTCAGGGCATCCATCGAGAAGCTCGCTGAGGGGCTCAGAGACGAGAACCAAGCGCCCGACTCCCAGGGGGTCGACCGTCTGACAGAGAAGCTTGTGCGCGAGATCCTGCATAGATTTCAGCCAGCCAAGCTCCCCGCCGAGCAAAACGGTTCCACGATACTCGTAGACTCGTCGGAACTTGTGTACGTCTGCTCCCGGAACGGTAAGGTCGTGCTGAAGACCTTTGACAAGGAATACGTTACCAAGCTGACCCTGGAGGACGTCGAACGCAGGCTTGGCCCCCGTTTCCTCAGGGTGCATCGGCGGTTCATCGTGAACCTCGATAGGGTCGCTCGGATCATCCCGTGGTTTTCGGGCACATACATGGTAGCGGTGAAGGACAAGGACGCGAACAAGGTGCCTGTCTCAAGGTCCCAGGTGAAGGAGCTGAAGAAGGCGTTCGGGCTATAGTAGGGTGGTTGCCCAGGCCGGGCACATCACACCCAGCAGCCACAGACTCGTCGCAGCTGCAGCCAGAGGTGGCTGTCGCGCCTGCCGTAGTAGCCACCAGGGGCGCCGGGCGCCGACGGCAGGCAGCCCTTGGTTTCGTTGTTCCCTTAGCCTCGTTCCTTTCTTCTTCCTTCCTTCGCTTCCCTTCTTGCCTAAAGGCGGGGGCAGCTGGCAGCAGGCGATACGTCACGCTTGGCTGCCCCCGCACTATAGAGCCATAGAGCTACAGAGAACCGGGCCGCGCGGGCCGCCCGGTCGTGTGGCCAGGCTCGTGCTCGTCCGGCCGTGGAGCCTGGTTCGCCCGAGTCACATGCCCGGATCTCATAAGCCTTGAACCTACGAATCGCATCCTCGCCGCAG
This sequence comes from Bacillota bacterium, assembly GCA_012842395.1. NCBI lineage: Bacteria > Bacillati > Bacillota > Bacillota bacterium. Next base: position 37,595 of record DUSX01000037.1, on the reverse strand, counting down.
CCGCTCTACTGCCCGTCCACTTTCAACGCCGGCTCGAACACCACCGTGCCCTGGGCGATGAGCTTTAGATAGTACAGGAAGTGGACAAACACCGCCGCCGCTGCGACGAGGCCGACAGGAGCAGCAATGCTCATCGGCAGATTGAACCCGATGGGCTGGTTAAGGATATACGTAAACGAAACCGAACACATGAATCCCGCGGGGATGGTCGTCACCCAGTGGAACTTGCCGTTCTTCGCGAGGTATGCGGAACACGCGAACAACGTGAAGATGGCGACTGTCTGGTTACACCAGGCGAAGTACCGCCAGATGACGTCGAAGTTTACCTGGGTCAAGATGATGGCGATGATGAAGATAGGTATCGCTATCTTCAGCCTGTTCGCTATCGGCTTGGGATCGAGGTGCAGGATCTCTCCTATCATCATCCGGCATGCCCGGAAGGCGGTATCGCCTGTGGTGATAGGCAGCACCACCACGCCAAGGACTGCGAGAACGCCGCCCACCGTCCCCATCATCTTGAAGGCTATATCCTTCACAACACCGCCTGGTCCGCCAAGAGACCCGAGCGCCTGCGAAAGACCGCTTGTCCCCTCGAAGAATGTTAGCGAAGCCGCGGCCCAAGTGAGGGCTACGATGCTTTCGGCTATCATAGCTCCATAGAACACCCTGCGTCCGTACCCTTCGTTCATGATGCATCTGGCCATCATAGGTGACTGGGTAAAGTGAAACCCGCTGATCGCGCCGCATGCTATCGAGATGAACATCAGCGGCCATATCGGCAGGTTCTTCGGGTGCAGGTTCGCGAGGGTGATTTGTGGCACAGGCATGCCCTTGACGATCATCCCCCCGCCGATGCCAATCACCATTATGAGAAGGCATGCACCGAAGAAGGGGTAGATCCGTCCAATTAGAGCGTCAATTGGAAGAAGGGTGGCAAGGAGGTAATAGATGAATATGACAGCTACCCAAAAGTTGTACGTCATCCAAGAAGGCGTGATCATCTGGAGAAGAGCCGCCGGGCCCGTCGCAAACACGACCCCGACCAGGATAAGCAGTACCACGAGAACCACATTCATCAACCAGCGGACTTTGTTCCCGAGATACTTGCCGATAACATCACCCATGCTCGCGCCGTTTTCTCTGACTGACAGCATGCCTGAGATGTAATCGTGAGCGCCCCCGACCAGAATGCCCCCAAGTACGATCCACAGGAACGCCGAAGGCCCCCAGAGCGCGCCCTGGATGGCCCCGTACACGGGGCCCAGGCCCGCGATATTGAGGAACTGAATGAGAAAGACCTTCTTCCAGTCCATCGGAACGTAATCCACGCCGTCCCTCAGGGTATAAGCGGGTGTGCTCTTCTCGCGGTCAACGCCGAAGACCCTCTCCACAAAGGCCCCGTAAAAGAGATAACCGAGGATCAGAACGACGATACACCCAATGAAGGTTACCAATTACAGCACCTCCTTATTGTGTTGGACCCGTCCCGCAGCCGGCCGGCCCTGTTCCACTGTGCTGCAGGCATCCGTCTTTCCGTAGCCGCGCTCCGCAACGACGCACTCGAGTAGGGTGCTGGAGGAGGTTCACGGTACGGGGTCTTCAGAGTCATTCTAGAACCCCTGGGAGTGAAGTGGAAAGAGATTCGGGCCGAACGGTAGGAGTTCTCGTCTGAATGGCATAAAAAACGACCTGAGTTGCAAAAAGGAGAGAAGGTGGATGGAGAACGTGAGCGCGATAACTTACGAAGACTTCAACAGAGTCGAGATGCGAGTCGGAAGGATCATCAAGGCCGAGCCGTTTACCAAAGCTCGAAAGCCCGCGTACAAACTGCTTGTCGACTTCGGCGACTACGGCGTACGGAAGTCAAGCGCCCAGATCACCAAGCTTTACTCGCCCGACGAACTAGTGGGGAGGCTCGTGATCGCCGTTACGAACTTCCCGCCGCGGCAGATCGCTGATTTCATGTCTGAGGTCCTCGTCCTGGGCGTCGCTCTAAGCGACGAAACCGAGGTGGTCCTCATCCAGCCTGACCGCGAGGTCCCGCTCGGCAGGCGGGTGTTCTGACGGATGATGCCCTGCCGCCGACCAAACTGATCTGACCGATACGTTCGCAGCCTCACGGGCCCTTGTCCTCAGGGGGGAGTGGGGCGCTTCCGTGGGCGTGAGGTGACCTCTTCCTACGCAGCGTGCGGGGCAGATTTCTCTCAACTGCTTGCAGCGCACCGTTTTCTCAAACCACCTACAGGGCGACACTATCACAGACCGGCGGCACGGAAAATGCAAATCCGCCTCTTGACACCGCACATGAATCTTTATACACTATCGGTAATAACTTGGGACCAGCACGATTCTGGGGCTTGTCAAAGGTCATGACAGGGAGCAGTAATCAGGGCGCCGGGCCCAAGAGAGCCGGTGGCCGGTGCGAACCGGTGGCCGGGCCCTGTTGAACTCGCCCTCGAACCGCGCAAGCCGAAAACTGTGATGGGATGGTCATCGTGACAGGTTCGCGGCCGCTGCCGGCACGACTTACGCCGCGCAATGCATCGCATCGCATTCAAGGCATCAGAACAAGAACGTCCGCGGGCCGATGCCGTAGGCGTCGCGCTTCCCACAGGTGAGTAGGCTTCGCCGGGCCGCGTTTTCCACGAGGCGCCCGTTATCCGCCTAGTTCTCGTGTCCTTGAGACCAAGACTGAAGACGACCGGAGAATGGTGACGGCTTAAACGTCGCAGTCTGCGTCGGTGAGGTCGGAGACAGTGAGGTCGCTGCCGTGAGGCGGCGACGAAGTCAGGGTGGTACCACGAGCCGCTCATCCTCTCGTCCCTGATAGCCCGAAAGCCCATGGCTATCAGGGGGGAGAGGTTTTTTGTTACGCGATGCGGGATCACGGACATGGGTGCGACGTCGTGGACGTTGACGTCACGGACGTTATGGGACGACGGCGGCACTTGGAAGGGGCAATCAGATAATCAGAAGAGTAGCTAGAAGAGAAAGAAGGAGGATCGCGAGCGACATGAGGCAGGTATTCATCTTTGACACAACGCTCAGGGACGGAGAACAATCCCCCGGCGTCAATTTGAACGTGGAAGAGAAGGTCGAGATAGCAACGCAGCTCGCCAAGCTCCGGGTGGATGTGATCGAGGCGGGGTTCCCGGTTGCGTCTCCCGGAGACTTCGCGGCGGTGGAGGCGGTCGCCTCCCAGATAAAGGGGCCCACCATCGCGGCCTTGGCCCGAACAATGGAGAAGGACATCGATAAGGCTTGGGAGGCCCTGCGATACGCCGAGAGGCCCAGGATCCATACTTTCATCGCGACATCTCCCGTCCACATGCGGTATAAGCTCCGCAAGAGCCCCGACGAGGTCCTGAGAATGGCCGTGGAGGCGGTGCGGCACGCTAAGAGCCTCACAAACGACGTGGAGTTCTCCGCCGAAGACGCCGCCAGGAGCGACCGGGGATTCCTGCGTGAGATATTCGAGGCGGTGATCGAGGCGGGGGCGACGGTCATCAACATTCCCGACACAGTCGGCTACAGCACGCCCTGGGAATTCGCGGATCTCGTTTCTTACGTGAAAGCCAACACCGCCGGCATAGACCGGGTAACCATCAGCGTCCACTGCCACAACGACCTGGGGCTCGCGGTCGCGAACTCCTTGGCCGCTGTGACGGCCGGGGCGACCCAGGTTGAGTGCACCATAAACGGCCTCGGCGAAAGGGCCGGGAACGCCGCGCTTGAGGAGGTCGTCATGGCGCTCAGGACGAGGAAAGACTACTTCGATGTCTCTGTGGGCATCGATACGACCCACATCTATCGCACAAGCCGCCTGGTGAGCTCGCTTACGGCGGTGTTCGTGCAGCCCAACAAGGCTGTGGTCGGCGACAACGCTTTCGCCCACGAGTCCGGCATACACCAGGACGGCATCCTCAAGGAGAGGACCACTTACGAGATCATGACGCCTGAGTCAGTGGGCCTCCCCGAAAGCAGGCTGGTCCTGGGCAAACACTCCGGGCGACACGCGTTCAGCGAGAAGCTGAAGGCCCTCGGGTACTCTTTGACCCGGGACGAGATGGAGAAAGCGTTCAACCGCTTCATCGAGCTTGCGGACAAGAAGAAGCAGGTCAGCGACAGAGACATCGAGGCTATCGTCGAGGATGAGCTCGTTGCGACACCGGGCTTCTTCGAGCTGGAATACATACACGTGATTAGCGGCAACCATGCCGTGCCCACTGCCACGGTGAGGCTCAAGACTGTGGACGGCTCCGTGGAAGAGGCCGCATGCGGGGACGGGCCCGTGGAGGCGGTCTTCAAAGCGGTGGACGCTGCCGCGAAATTGGAGACTCATCTCGTGTCGTACTCCCTAAACGCGGTCACCGGCGGCAAGGACGCTCTGGGAGAGGCCACGGTCCGGATAAAGGACAACGGAGACACCTACGTAGGCCGCGGAACGAGCACGGACGTGATAGAGGCCAGCGCCAAGGCGTATGTGCAGGCCATCAACAAGCTTCTCCACAACCGGCGGACCTTCAGCAAGGCAGCCGCGCCTGCCGGAGCCGCCGGAGTCTCCCGACCTGTCCAAGACGCCTTGGGAACGTCGGGAAGCTAGGGGAGGGGGTGGCGCATCTTGGGGATGACGATAACCGAGAAAATCCTAGCCGCCCACGCTGGACGAGACTCCGTTGAGCCCGGCGAGCTTATCACGGTAAAGGTCGACATGGTCCTGGGGAACGACATAACCGCGCCCGTTGCCATCGAGCAGTTCAGGAAGACCGGCGCAAAGCGGGTCTTCGATCCTAATAGGATCGCGCTCGTGCCCGATCACTTCGTGCCGAACAAGGACATAAGGTCTGCCGAGCAGTGCGCGAGATTGAGGGAGTTCGCCAGAGAACAAGGGATATCCAACTACTTTGAGGTAGGAAGGATGGGCATCGAGCACTGCCTTCTCCCGGAGCAAGGGCTCGTGCGTCCCGGCGATGTCATCATCGGCGCGGATTCTCACACGTGCACGTACGGGGCACTGGGTGCCTTCGCCACCGGGGTAGGCAGCACCGATATGGCCGCTGCCATGACCCTCGGCGAGATATGGCTGAAGGTCCCCGAGAGCATCAAGCTCGTGTACCGCGGCAAACCCGGCCGCTGGGTGTACGGAAAGGACCTCATCCTCCACACCATAGGGCGCATAGGCGTGGACGGCGCGGCCTACAAGGCCATGGAGTTCTCCGGAGAAGCGATACGGAGCCTCTCGATGGACTCAAGGTTCACCATGGCAAACATGGCGGTGGAGGCCGGCGCGAAAAACGGCATCATGGTGCCGGATGAGAAGACCCTTGAGTACGTGCGCGAGAGGTCAAATGGAGGTTACCGGGTCTTCGAGAGCGACCCGGACGCTCGCTACAGTGCTGTGCACGAATTCGACGTGAGCGGCCTCGAGCCACAAGTGGCCTTCCCTCACCTGCCCGAAAACGTGAGGCCCATCAGCGAGGCGGGCAAGGTGTGGATAGACCAGGCTGTGATCGGCTCCTGCACCAACGGCCGGATGGAGGATTTGAGAGCTGCGGCAGAGGTGCTTCGCGGGCGAAAAGTCCACCCGCGCGTGCGGCTCCTGGTCTTCCCTGGCACCCAGGAGATCTACCTGCAGGCCATACGCGAGGGGCTCATCCAAATCTTTATCGAGGCGGGCGCGGCAGTCAGCACGCCCACGTGTGGCCCGTGCCTCGGAGGGCACATGGGCATCCTCGCCGAGGGAGAGAAGGCGATATCCACGACCAACCGGAACTTCGTGGGCAGGATGGGGCATCCGAAGAGCGAGGTATACTTGTCAAACGCGGCGGTGGCGGCGGCCTCCGCAGTCATGGGACGCATAGCGGGCCCCGACGAACTCTGATCTCTGAGTATTCCGCTGGAAAAGCTAGCGCCTCTTTGCGGCTCGGCACGTTGGAATGCGAATCGTTCGAATTCGGCGCGCGAGGTCGGCGACCTCGCCATGCGCCCGCGGCATGTAGGGTGGGACCCGGCGGAGCGGCAGCGAGGGCCGAGGAACATGGACCGACGCCGAGACACGCCGAGAGACGTTGAGCGGTAAGCAGACGGAAACGCCGAGCAGGCAGGTGATGCAGTGATGACGTCGACCATCAGAGCGAGAGCATGGAAGTTCGGAGATCATGTGGACACTGACGCGATCATCCCCGCAAGGTACCTCTATACCTCGGACCCGGCGGACCTCGCAAAGCACTGCATGGAGGACGCCGATCCGAGGTTCGCAAGCGAGGTCCGGCCGGGTGACGTCATCGTGGGCGGCAGGAACTTCGGCTGCGGAAGCTCCAGGGAGCATGCCCCAATAGCTATCAAGGCTGCTGGCGTATCCTGCGTCATTGCCGCGTCCTTTGCCCGGATATTCTTCCGCAACGCGCTGAACGTGGGCCTGCCCATCCTGGAGTGCCCGGAAGCCGCCGAGCGGATACAGGCGGGGGACATCGTCGAGGTCTCTCCCGGCGAAGGCTTGATCCGGAATGTGACTCGAGGCGAAGAGTATCGCGCTGCTCCCCTCCCCGAGTTCATGCAAAGGATCGTGGATTGTGGGGGCATCATCAATTACGTGCGCGAAAGGATAGAGAGCGGTAAATCCTGTGCTGGCTGACGAGAGCTGGCTGTTGGATGTTCGATGTTAGATGTTGGGTGCTGGATGTTGGATGCTGGCTTGTTAGCGCCGGCCGACCGGCGCGAGCGGCCGACGACGCGAGGGCCGGGCGGCGTGTCGCGGCGTTGCGTGAAGGACCAAGGGAGGCGTAGCGTTTGGGTCGGGCGATGGATGGGTTCAAGATCGCCCTGCTGCCGGGTGACGGGGTAGGGCCGGAAGTGATAAGGGAGGCCAGGAAGGCGCTCGTTGCGGTCGGAAGGAAGCACGCGTGCAGGTTTGACTTCGTGGAGTGCCTCGTGGGCGGAGCGGCCTTGGACGCGGCCGGCACGCCTCTGCCTGAGGAGACTCTCGAGACCTGCCGGAGGTGCGGCGCCGTGCTCCTCGGGGCGGTGGGCGGCCCAAAATGGGACGGTCTTCCGGGGGACAGGCGACCGGAGGCCGGGCTTCTAGGCCTGCGCAAATCCCTGGGCGTATTCGCGAACCTGCGCCCGGTGCGGGTCTTCCCCGAGCTTGTCGGGGCCTCGACTCTCAAGAGCCACGTGGTGGAGGGCGTCGACCTGCTGGTGGTGAGGGAGCTGACCGGAGGCGCGTATTTCGGCCAGCCCAGGGGCCGCTTCTGCGAACGCGACCTCGGCAGCGGGCGGGATGTGGTGAGGGCCGTGGATACGACCGTCTACACCTGGGACGAGATAGAGCGCGTCGCAAGGGTGGCGTTTCGGTTGGCTTCTGAGCGGAGACGGAAGGTCACCTCGGTGGACAAGGCCAACGTGTTAGAAAGCTCGCGGCTTTGGCGAGAGGTGGTCACGAAGGTCGGTAAGGACTACCCGGACGTCGAGCTCGCCCACATGTACGTAGACAACTGCGCGATGCAGCTCGTCCGCGACCCGGGTCGGTTCGATGTGATACTCACCGAGAACATGTTCGGGGACATCCTCAGCGACGAGGCGGCCACGCTGGCGGGCTCCCTCGGCATGCTGCCCTCCGCCAGCCTCGGCTGCGGCCGGACGGGCCTGTACGAACCGGTGCACGGTTCCGCACCCGACATCGCGGGAAAGAACGTGGCCAACCCGCTGGGGGCGGTGCTCTCCGCAGGGCTGCTCCTGAGGTATTCCTTCGGCCTGGGCAAAGAGGCGGAATCCCTTGAGGCCGCCGTGACGGCGGTCCTGCGAAAAGGGTATCGCACCGCGGATATCTTCACTGAGGGGACGACACTCGTCGGCACCGCTGAGATGGGAGATCTCATAGTGGACGAGATCCTAGGCTGAGCAGGTTTCGGGGGGCTCTCGAGGCCCCCGGCATCTAGGGTATCTGCAACTGTCAACTAACAAAACGAGGTGAGGCCGAAATGGCATGGGTGGAAGGTACTTACATATGGTTCGACGGGGAGTTCGTCAAGTGGGAGGACGCGAAGATCCACGTTTTGAGCCATGTCGTGCATTACGGCTCGGGGGTGTTCGAAGGGATCAGGGCGTACAAGACCCCCGCCGGCACCGCGGTGTTTCGCTTGGGCGACCATGTGAGACGGCTGTATGATTCAGCGAAGATATACCGCATGGACATACCCTACTCCCAGGAAGACCTGGCCCGGGCGATAACCGAGACCGTCGCGCGAAACGGTTTTGACTCCTGCTACATAAGGCCGCTCGTGTTTCGAGGGTATCACGAGCTTGGGCTGAATGCGCTCGCAAGCCCCGTACATACGGTCATCGCGGTATGGGGGTGGGGCACGTATCTCGCGTCCGGTGCCGACGACCAGGGCGTTGACGTCGTGGTGTCTTCCTGGAACCGCATGGCTCCGAACACCATTCCTCCGATGGCCAAAGCCTGCGGGAACTACATCAACTCCCAACTCATGAAGATGCAGGCGATCGTCGACGGATACCATGAGGCGATCGCCGTCGGGACGGACGGGTTGTTATCAGAGGGCACTGGCGAGAACCTCTTCGTGGTGCGCGACGGCACCATCTACACTCCCCAGCTTGCCTCGTCTATACTGGGCGGCATAACCCGGAGCACGGTCCTCACGCTCGCACGCGAGCTCGGAATCCCTGCGGTCGAAGAGCCCCTCCCAAGGGAGATGCTGTACATCGCGGACGAGGTCTTCCTGACGGGCACGGCCGCGGAGATCACCCCGGTGCGCTCCGTTGACAGAATCCCTGTGGGGAACGGACGGCCCGGGCCCATCACACTGAAGTTGAAGGAAGCGTTCTTTGCGATAGTCCAGGGGCGGGTTCCAGACTCGCACTCGTGGCTGACGCCCGTCCGGAAGACGGTCTAAACGGCGGGTTCTAATGGGGGCGAGCCCACAGCGAGACAAGAAAGGCAAGTCCGAGAAGGATGTTAGTGCAAAGGTGATACATAAAAGCTGATGCACAGGTATGGAGGCGCGCCAGATGGCAAGAACTGTCGGATTCATAGGTTCGGGGACCCTTGCCAACGTCCTCATCAAGGGTATGATCAAGGCGGGTTCGGCAAGGGCCGAGGACATAGTGGCAAGTGACGTGGACGCGGACCGCCTCAGCCGGCTTGTCGAGGAGACGGGCATCAGGGCTGCGAGGAGCAACAAGGCTGTGGTCGACGCAGCAGGCGTTCTCTTTCTCACGGTGAAGCCGCAAGTCATAGATTGCGTGGTGGACGAGGTATCCCGGCACGTCAGGGCTGACCAGCTCGTGGTGTCGCCGGTGGCCGGAGTGACCACGGAGTCCCTCGAGAGCGCGTTCCCCCGCAGACCAAGGATTCTGCGCATCATGCCGAATACCCCTTGCCTCGTAATGGAAGGTGTGATCGCGGTTTCAATCGGAAGGCACGCAGGGCCCAAGGATGTCACGGAGCTCTCCGAACTCCTCGCGCCCCTCGGGAAGATCGTGACGGTGCAAGAGGACCTGATGGATTCGGTGACCGCTCTGAGCGGGAGCGGGCCTGCGTTCGTGTATACGATGATCGAGGCTCTCGCCGACGGCGGGGTGAGGGTGGGGTTCTCCCGCAGCGTGGCGCTGCAGTTGGCGGCCCAAACCGTGTTGGGAGCGGCGAAAATGGTCCTCGAAACAGGCTCACATCCGGCGTGTCTGCGTGACATGGTGACCTCGCCCGGTGGAACGGCCATCGCCGGGCTCCACGCTCTGGAGCGCGGGTCCCTCCGGGCCTCGATCATGGACGCCGTGGTTGCCGCGGCGGAGCGGTCCAAGGAGCTTGGCCAGATCCTCGCGGAGGAACGCAAGAAAGCCCGCGAGCTCCTGGCATAGAGCTTCTGGCATAGAGCCCCGGGCATAGCACATGCCGCGGTATGTCATGCCAGGGCGTGGCATGACATGCCGCGGTGGACATGCCACGGTGGTGCACGGGCTTGCTATTGCTTGCTATTGACCTGCCGCACTCGCGTCGCGCCCCTCACGGCGCCGGACGAGGTAGGTCGAGGCGACCAAAGCGGCGACGGCCGCAAGCACGAGTCCGGCCGAGACCGCTCCCGACAGCACGAGGTTCAGCGCAGTCCCTGCTCCCAGCGCCGCGACTATCATTATCCCCGCTGCCTTGACCATATCGGCGCCCCCTAGTTCGCGCAGAAGCACCACAAACGTCGCTGCGCAGGGAAAGTATGCGGTCAGAACCACGCTCGCCACCGCGAGCTGGCGCGCGGTGAGGCCCAGCGCGCCCAGCATCCCGACGGCCACGTCCTTCCTGAGAAATCCCATCAGCAGGGCCACCGCTGCGTCGGGTGGGAGGCCGAGGAGCCCCGTGACAACCGGCGTTAGCAGGCTGCTTATGACATTCATGAGGCCGGACGCGTAGAGCACGTTGACGATAAGGACGCCGAGCAGGACATACGGAACCGCGTCGGTGAGGAACGCCCGCACGCGCATCCAGATCTTCTTCCAGAGCCCGGGAAGGTACGGAAACCGGTAGGGCGGGATCTCGATGAGCAACGGCGGGCTCTGGCCCGGCACAACAGAGTTCAGCACAAGCCCAAGCGAGAGCCAGAGAACGAACAAGGTCCCATAGATATACGCGATGTATGAGATGCCGTGTGGTCCCACGAGCCCTACGATCACGGCGCTCTGGGCCATGCACGGTACACCGATGGACACCATCGTCGCGGCGATGAACTTCTCGCGTCTGCTCTCAAGGACCCGCGTGGCCAGAACAGCGGGGACGTTGCACCCGAGGCCTAGGATCATTGGAACGATGGCGTACCCGTGCATCCCGAGGACGTGCATGAGGTTGTCCAGGAGCACGGCGAGCCGCGGCAGGTATCCGACGTCCTCGAGCACGCTCAGCACGACGTAAAAAGCCAGCACGTACGGCAGCACCATCGCGATGGGCACGTACAGACCCGTGGTCAGAAGGCCCAGCGACTCCACGAAGTCCACCTGCCCGCCGACGGGGTGCCCGATGAGGATGTCATGGACGAAGCCCGTCGGCCGCAGCGCTGCGTCAAGAGCCGTGACGAGCGGGCGGACGAGCCTTTCGAACGCAGGATCGAAGACATATGTGATGAGGCCTTCGCCGATGAGCCTTATAGCCCCGAACGACACGGCGAGGACCACTGCTGCCACAATGAGGCCTGTTACCGGCCGCATGCTGGCATCCTCGAGCGCGTCTCTCACGGAATGGTGCCGGTGGGCAATGGCTTGAACCGCGCGTGTAATGCGGCCGACCTCGGCCCAACGCTCGTCCGCAGTGCGCTTCGGCCCTCCAGCCCTGGCGCGACGCACCTTGGCCTTATCCACCTTGTCCAGCAATACGTCCATGCCCTCGCCCGTAAGAGCCACGGTCGGCACCACAGGGACGCCCAGGAGAGCTTCCAGCCTCCTCACGTCGATGGTGATCCCCTCGTGGCGCGCTTCGTCCCATAGGTTGAGCGCCACGACCAGCGGCACACCCCGTTCGAGAAGCTCGAGGGTCAGGTGGAGGTTCCTTTCGAGATGGGTGGCATCCACCACGTTCACGACGACGTCGCCTTCCTGCAGGCCGTCCAGGAGGCTCACCGCCACCTCCTCGGCTTTGCAGGTGGGCTCGAGACTGTACGTGCCCGGGACGTCGATGACCTCCGCTCTCTCGCCCGTCGTCAGCCTCGTCGTGCCCTTCGTGAATTCCACCGTGGTGCCCGGGTAGTTGGAGGTGATAACCTGCGTGCCGGTGAGACGGGAAAAAACGACACTCTTGCCGACGTTGGGGTTCCCCATCAGCAGGATCCTCATCCGCTCCGTCCTCCCTGCTCATTGATCGTAACGTTCATCACCGTAACGTTCACCGCGACGTTTCGCGATGCGCGCCCGCGGCGTCGGCACGGCGGTGCTGGGCCGCGGCCCCCTTCCCGCCTTCCTCACGCGTGACACCTTCTTCATCCCCGATACGGTCAAGTGGCCGGACGAGCACCTTTCCAGCCATACCGTATCCCATAGCCACTTTCGTGTCGTGCACTTCCACCGTGACTGGCCCGCGCAAGAACACCGAGGTTATCTTCCTCATCCGCGTCCCAGGCCTGATGCCAAGGGCCTCAAGGCGCCCCACCAGGCCGTGCCCGCCGAGGATCTCAACGACCTGGACCTCCTGGCCTGCCCGGACATGGACCAGGGGAATCAGCTCGCCATCTCTTTCCCCCATCTCTCGTCACCCACTCCCTGATCTGTTTCCTTCAACGTGTTCGGACTGCGTCTCGTAGGTCTTTAGGGTCTTTGGCGTGGTTCCTAGACGCCGCAAGTAATGAGAATCATTCTCATATCCATTCTATGAGGCCCCACATAGCCTGTCAAGAGGCAATGCGTCCGCCCGTCGCTCGCAAGCTCACGCGCGAGCCGCGTTTACGCCGACGAGCGTCTTCGCGCCGCCCGCGGACGGCCCGGAGGCCAGCACCAAGGGCAGATCGCCGAGCGACACGACCCGCTCCACAAGCGGCTCAACCTTAACCGCGCCGCTTGCGAGGAGCGATATCGCCCGGGAAAACGTGAACGGGTTGACATAAGAGCCCTGGACCCGCAGCTCTTTCTTATAGATCGCAAATGGGCTGACGGTGACCTTCGCACCCTCCGGGGAAACACCGAAAAGAAGGACACATCCCCCTCTAGTTGCGATGCCTAGTGCGGCCTCGACGGTCTCCGGGCGCCCGACCGCCTCTATGACGACGTCGGCCCCCGCGGGCAAAACCGCGCGTACCTCCGACTCCAGATCCGAGGACAGGGGGTCCACAGCGAGGGTCGCCCCGAGCTCGAGAGCAAGCTCGCGCTTCTTGCGCACCGGCTCGCTCACGATGAGCGTCGCCGCACCGCTTATCCGTGCGAGCTGTAGCAGGATGAGTCCGATCGTGCCGCCGCCCATGACAACGACGCTGTAGCCGGGCCTGATCCCGGCGAGGTCAATCCCGTGGACGCAGCACGCGACCGGCTCAACAAATGCACCCTGGGCAGCTGGCATGTCTACTGGCAACACGTGGCACTGCGCGGCAGGGGCTATGGAGTACTCGGCAAATCCGCCGTCCAGGGTGACGCCGAGAGCCTCCATGGACTCGCAAAGATGCACCTTGCCCAGCCTGCACTGATAGCACCGCCCACACGCGATATTGGGATCCACGGCCACCCGGTCCCCTGGACGCGGGCGGTCAAGGCCCTCCCCGACTGCGACAACCTCGCCACAGTACTCGTGCCCCAGGACCACAGGCGGGCGGGCCGGGGCTTCGCCCTTGAAGATATGGAAGTCGGTGCCGCACACGCCGCACGCCTCGACCTTCACAAGGACCTCTCCAGGCCCGGGCGTGGGAACGGCGCGCTCTTCCACGTCGATTCTCCCAGGCTCCTTGAACACGGCCGCCGACATCCTGCCAGGGACTTTGCGCGTTTCAGCCTCACCGGTTTGCATCCTTAGCACCCCGCTTCTCGCATTCATTCAGAAACGCCCGCACTTCCTCCATGGTAGGCAGAGCCGGAATGGCGCCGTATTTCGTAGTGCACAAGGCGCCCACAGCATTCGCCAGCGTGAGCACCCGCCTCCATTCCGCCTCGCCGAGGGCGCGCAGCGTCTCCTTTGCTATCATCTCTTTCGCTGTCGCCGCAGCGGCAGCCTTGCGGCTGGTCGCCTCCTCGATCACGCCCACGAGAAGACCTGCCACGAAGGCATCTCCAGCGCCCGTTGTGTCCACGGTCTGGACGCTGAACCCAGGGACCTCCAGCCAAAGCTCACCGCGGCCTCGCCGCCCACTGTCGTGTCGCTCGCTGCCGCCGCCCTGCCCGCCACTCCCGTCGTGCTGCGCGCCATTGCCTTGCGGCACCTGTGGCTCAGTGAGGCGTCGTCGCCTCGCATCGTCGTGTTGCTGCGTGACCTCGCGTTGCCGCGTGACGTCGCGCGCGCTCACAGGGTCGCTGTCGTCCAAGGCGAGCACACACCCCTTCCTGCCGCGGGTTACCACGATGGCACACTTGGCGGGCCTTGCTGCACTGCTTGCCGCAGTGCGCAACCTTCCGACACCCTCTGCGATGTCGTCCGTGCCTGTGAGAAAAGCCAGCTCTTCCTCACTAACCTTTATGATATCGGCCGAGGAGGCTGCGGCGAGGATAACGGCCCGGGCCTCGTCGGGCGCGGGCCACAGCGGAAGTCGTATGTTTGGGTCATAGGAGATCAAGGCCCCGGCGGCTCTAGCCGCTCTTGCAGCGGCGAGGGTCGCCGACCGCGAGGGCTCAGTGATGAGTGAGATAGACCCATGGTGGAATACCCGAGCCTCCGTGAGGAGGTCGACGTCCACCTCGCTTGGCTCGAGAAGCATGTCGGCGCTTGGATGCCTGTAGAACATGAACTCCCGCTCACCGTCGTCCCGGAGCGAGACAAAGGCCAGCATCGTCCTGGCCCTGTCCTCGTACTTTACGCCGCGCGTGTCAACGCCCTCGCGGGCGAGGGTCTCCCACAAGAAAACACCGAAATCATCGTTCCCTACCTTGCCGATGAAACCGGACGTGCGGCCCAGCCGTCTCACTCCCACTGCGACGTTCGCGGGGGCGCCGCCAGGGGCTTTCGTGAACCCTGGTGAGTCCTTGAGGGACACCCCGGTAGCAACGGAGACAAAGTCTATGAGAAGCTCTCCCATGGCCACTACATCAATCAACGCATCATCTACTCCCCCCAAAAACGCGCCCGGAGATAGCACGACTCAACCAAAACCACCACGTGGCGCGCGCCTGTCAACACCTGCACTGCCGCCGCCGTTTCTCGGTTGGTTTGGGCGCAGCGCCGTCCGCTTCCCTCACCATCTCCCGGTGGACGCCCTGCCTCCCGCTCCCGCTTTAGCTCCCCCCTCCCCCCTCCCCCCTCCATCTCCGTCCCCGCCTGCGCTTCCGGTTCCGCTTCCGGTTCCGGTTCTGCCTCTGCTTTCGCTTCAGCCTCGGCTTCCGGCGTTGAGCACCCGTCCCTTTGCATCCTTCGCACTGCATCCTTCACACTGTAATGAGCACTTTGATGGCCCCGCTCGCCGGGTCCGCCGCCGTCTCGAACGCCTGCTGCGCCTCCTCGAGGCGGAACCTGTGGGTCACGAGCGGCGCCACGTGCACCAGCCCCCTCGCGACAAGCCGCGCGGCCTCGATGAAATCGTCCAAGGTATACATGAGAGTGCCCACGAGCTCGATTTCCCTGTCCTGCACGAGGCCCATCGGGACCGGCACCTCTTCCTCGAAAACCCCGACTATGATGACCTTTGTGCCTTTCCGGTTCGCCAGGATGGCTTGACGAACCGTAGGACCGATGCCGACACACTCAAACGAAAGGTCGATGCCGTCACGCCCGAACCACTCGTGGACCCGTGCCACAGGGTCCACGTCGCGCACGTTGATCGTGTAGTCCGCGCCAAGCTCGCTGGCAAGCGCAAGCCTCCGTTCGTTGAGGTCGGTGACTATGACCTCGCGCGCGCCGTATGCCTTCAACACCTGGACGACGACCAGCCCGATGGTCCCGCTGCCCAGAACCATCACGCGCGCTCCCCCTACGCCCGCCCCGGCCCGCCTCACAGCATGTACGCCGACTGCTACGGGTTCCACCATAGCGCCATCCTCAAAGGTAAGGCCGTCCGGAAGGGGCACCAGGAATTCGGCCGGGACGCGCACAAGCTCGGCCAACGCACCGTCCGCCTGGCACCCCACGACACGTAAGGAGTTGCATATGTTATACCTGCCGTGCCTGCAGTTATAGCACGTGCCGCATACTAGCGATGGTAGGCCTGTGACCCGCTTGCCGATGAGGGCGGCGTCGCGCATGACTCCCATCTCTCCCGCCTTCGGCTCTGTCCCTGGGCCGGGTTGCTCCGCAGCCGCCCCGGCATTCCCGCGAGAACCACCAACGCCGTCAACCTGGGGATGCAGAACCCGGTCTGTCCTCCCTGCGTGGGTGGGCTCGAGTGCGTTCATCGCAGCGGATGCAGGTCCAAGAGGGCCAACACCCCTTACAACGCCCGAGAACTCATGCCCGGGAACGATCGGGCACGAGATGAACGGGTGTTTCCCGCGGAACGCATGCACGTCGGACCCGCACACGCCCACCACCTTGACCTCGACAAGGGCTTCCCCTTCTCCCGGCGCAGGCACCGGCGCATCCTCGAGGCGCAGCACCCCCGGCTCAACCATGCTCATTCGCTTCATGACCGCTACCTTCCTCCTAGTGTCCTCCCGCGCCACCGACAGCCTGATTTTTCTCAAGCGCGCAGAACCCCCCCACGAGCCTCTTCGGCATATACCACCCGGGGCAGACTCCTTTGTACGGCCACACTCCCGCGTGAGAGCTTGCGTGAGTTAATCTAACGGGGATACTCCAAGGTATCGCAACCCCTGCGGTGGGGCTTTCGAGTTCACGCCTTTAGAGCCCCTCCCGTCAGGCCAGCAATAAACTGTCGTTGAGCGGTTAAGAATATGATGACGATCGGCAGGGTGGACAGGAACGCGCCCGCCATCAACATGCCGTACTGCAAGTTCCATGGGTCAGCATAAAGCGTCGCGAGGCCGAGCGGCAACGTCATCATCTCGCGCGACTTGACCATAATGAGTGGCCAGAAATACCCGCTCCAAGAGTTCAGCCACAAGTAAATCCCGAGAACCCCCAGGCCTGGCCTAACCAGAGGCATTGCGATCCGCAGATAGATGCCGAATTCCGAACAGCCGTCGATCCTTGCTGCTTCCAAGAGCTCTTTGGGCAGAGTCGAGGCAATATACTGCTTCATCAGGAAGATGCCAAACACATTCATTGAGTATGGTAGAACCAGAGAGGAGTATGTATCCACCATCCGGGTAAAGACCATAAGCCTGAAAACAGGTATGATCGTGACGATCTCTGGAATCGCAACAGAGACCAAGACCGTCCAAAACAAGATCGCTTTACCCTTGAAGTCATATACAGCAAAACCAAAGCCAGCAAGCGAGCATATAACCAAGCCGAGAACCAACGACAGGACGCTCACCATGCCGCTATTAAAAAGCCACCGAACGAACTGCGTCTCCCGGAAGAGCTTCACGTAGTTAGCGACAGTTGCCTTGTCGGGGAATAGAGACGGTTTTGGACTGAAGAATTCTCCCATGTCTTTGAGCGAGCTCACGATCATCCAGTAAAACGGCAGAAGGACAATCACGGCTCCTACCAGCATAAGAACATGCAAGAACACTTTGAGATAGCTCTCGCGTATGCGTTTTCGCACAGTCATGCTAGCCATTTCTCTCCTCAAGTCCCTTAACGTATAGTACGGATGCTCCCATCATTAAGATGGTCATCATGTACGATATGGCACAGCCCCGTCCGAGGTTTCCCTCAAGAAAGCTGGTCTGGTACAGGTATATCTGGAGCATCAGCGTAGCATCGGCCGGGCCACCCTGTGTGAGGATCCACGGTTCATCGAAAATCTGAAAGGACAGGATGGTGGACATGATCAGAACAAACACTAGCATTGGCTTCAAGAGAGGTAAAGATATCCTGGTAAACACCGTCCAGGCTGAGGCGCCATCTACCCTTGCTGATTCGTAGATCTCACTTGGGATGCTGGACAGGCCGGCCAGGAAGTACGCAGAGTAGTATCCTGTCCCTCTCCAGACTCTCATCATGATTATGCCCCACATAGCCAGGGACGTGTCACTGAACCAACGAACATTGAGCGAGACGCCCAAGTATCTCAACAAAACGGCCAGTAACCCTGATCCCCGTGCAAGGATCAAGTCAAAGACCATAGCGACCACCGGGAGGGACATGGTTATAGGCATGAAGTAAGCTGAACGGTAGAATCCCCTGGCCCTCAATAGGGACGAGTTCAGCAGAACAGCCAGCACAAGCGCGAGGAATATCATGATGGCGTTGTAAACCACAACAAAGTACAACGTGTTGTAGGTCGCTGTCCAAAACCGGCCGTCCTTGAAGATTCGCAAGTAGTTTTGGAACCCCACGAACACCGCGTCATCCATGCCACTCCATTTCGTGAAACTGACGAGGAGTGACCAGAGGATTGGGCCGACACGAAAAGCGACGAAGAACACCAGGAATGGAAGGAGAAATACATAGGGTGCCCAGTGCTTGTCGATAGTCAGTGATACTTGCTTCATCAGCTCTGCCTCCGCTGCACACTGTCCCGGGCCCGAGCCACGCTGGGCCCGGGACAGTGCCTGCTCGTTCGCGGCATTACCGGTTCGTCTCATCGATGAGCTCGGCCTCTATTGCGGCTCTCGCTGCCGCAGGTGTCACTTTTCCGGCAAACATCAGGTCAAGCTGTTTGCCGATGATCCGCTCAGTAATCGCCCAATCGAAATAGTAGAAGGGCTTCACAGGATTGATCATCTTGTAGACGTTGTCGCCACCGTAATATGGGTCGCCGAGCGCATAGAAGCTGTCTTTGTAGGCCGGGGAGTACGCGGGCACTGCGTTCCATGTCTTGCTCGCCCATACCTGGCCCTGTACAGTTCCCGCTACCCACTTAACGAAGGTCAGGGCAGCGTCTCTCACTTTGGACTGCGTTGGGACGGCCAGAACAGTGCCTCCCCATATTCCGGTGGTCTGTTCCTTCTTGTCTGACCATCTCGGGAATGGCATCACACCCCAGTTTCCAGAGAGCTCCGGCATGTATTGCCTGATGTTGGCTCCCTCGGCCACATTCATAGGCCAACACGCGAACTGGCCTGACTTCAGTGCACCCCAGAACTCCGGTGTGAAGAAGGTAATCCCCTCGGCCATGCCAGCCTTGTAGAGGTCGTAGAGCCACTGTAGTGTATACTCGAGCTCCTTGTTGTTCCGAATGACTTTACCATCAGGCGTGTAGATGTTCCCTCCGCGAGAGTGCAGGTACATCACCAGCGCGTTGGCGCCCCAGCTTCCGGCTGGATAGAACAACGGCATCATGGTAACGCCGTTCTTCTTCAGAACCTCGGCTGCTTTCACGAAGTCATCCCACGTAGCAAAAGGTACTTGGATCCCATACTTCTTGAAGATATCCCTTCGGTACCAAACCACGCCCGGACTGACATCAGCTGGCAGTCCATATATCTTGGAGTTATAGCTCACGGATTCTATGAGGTTCGCGGGATAGCCGTCTCTTATGTCCTTGACCTTGTCTGTGATATCGACGAGCTTTCCGGTCGTCGAGAAGAGACTAAAGTGTCTCGCCATGAGTTGTATGACGTCAGGAGCTCCTGTGCCCGAGGACAGAGCCACGAGGAACTTATTCTGCGCATCGTAGGCACCCATCTTTACGTGTTCCACCTGGATATTCGGGTGAAGACGGTTAAACTCCTCAACCATGGCTTCGTTACTAAGCCAAGTCCAAAACGTCACTTTCACCTTTTCTTGGGCTTGGGCAAACGAAACCGCAGATAGCAGCACAAGAGCGATGAACCCCAGCAGTAGCGATGGTCTATGCCTCCGAACTCTCAACATAATGAACCGCCTCCGTCTCTCCAATCTTTGTGCCTCTTCGCTGATATGACATGCCCTAATGGAACACGTCCTAACCAAGATAAACTCCCTGTGTTCTGAGGAGATCCCGGAGCCTGCCCGCATCCACCTTACGCGGGGTCAAGCCCAACTTGACCGCCAATGCAGCGGCTGTGCCGGCTGCCTGCCCCGTGCCGACACAACATGGCATAACCCGAAACGCCGACGAGGCCTCCGACGTAGCCGAGATGGGTCGCCCTGCCACCAAGAGATTGTCAACCGCCAGCGGTACTAGAGATCGGTAGGGGATGCCGTACCACTTTCCGCTAATGGTAGTGTATTCTCCGCTTTCGGCATCCTTGGAGTGAATGTCGATCGAGTTGGAAGCCAACAGGATGCTGTCATCAAATACCCGGCCACTCAGCACATCTTCCTTGGTTACAACGTACTCGCCGACAATGTGTCTGGTCTCGCGTATTCCGACAACAGCGGCAGTGTCCATGAGCCTTGCTTGTTCACATCCCGGTATGTGGGACCTTATAAACTCGAAGACCTTCCTTGCTTGCTTTCTGCCCTCGATCTCCGCCCTTGTCAAGTCTTGTGTCTTGGTCCCGTCGACGTTCAGAATCCTGGTTGTGTTGACCCTCCACTCCCCCGGATTTGGAGTCTCGTACATGTTGATCTCGCCCCGGGGGATGTCCCACTCACCTCTTTCCCGCGCTTCTTTGACGATCCAGCTGAACGGACCGTGGAATGGCCTTCCGACCAGATGCCGGTTCTGTTCAATGTACTCTTTGACCCTATCCGAATCCACGTTACAAATCCTAAAGAACATCGTTGCCGGTTGCATTCCGTGGTCGTCTCGCCTACCTAGCACCGTAGGAACCCCGGCCCATTCCGCCACGTCAGCGTCGCCAGTACAATCGATGATGACCGAGGCCCTTATCGCCTGAAGGCCTGACTTGTTAGCGATGACGATCCCAGTGATTCTGTCTCCTTCTTTGATGGCGTCCAGACACTGGGTGTGAAGAAGCAATTCCACACCCGACTCGAGGACCATTTCCGTCGCAATGAGCTTGAGCCACTCAGGGTCAAAGGGGGTAACATGGTCATGTCCAGGTGTAATAAAGGCACAATAGGATGTGCCACAGCGGACCTTCGAGGGATGAATCGCACCCCCGCGTTCCTCAAGTCGCGTGACGAGTTCCTCGAACAACCCTCTGATTATCTGGGTTTCTCCTGTGGCATCGAAACTCGTCATGAAAGGACCCACCAACCCGACGGTGGCCATGCCTCCGATGCACCCATACTTCTCGATGAGCATGGTCTTGGCGCCATTCCTGCTCGCGGCAATAGCTGCAGCAAATCCGGCTGGACCCGCGCCGACTACTAGCACATCGATCCCGTCTCGAACAGGAATCATCTTCTGGAACGTGTAAGTGCGCATTCTTTGCCCCCTCCCTGAGATTCTCTGACAATCCATTCGACGACTGACAAACCTCTATGGTGCTGGCATTCGATAGACAGTCTCTCCTGCGTCAAGCCCACGTCTCTCTGCTGGAAACCTCAACGGCTGCATCCGCACGCGTGCACAAGATCGGATCACATACCACCCCCTCCGACGCATATGTGCACGTCTCAATCCCCCCGGGCTGCAGGAATCATGGTTGCATACGTAGGTCCACATAATGATGCGTACGTTAGAGCCCGGGGGGAAGACTCGAACTCCGGCGTGCCCCGCACGACTCTCTGACTATTAGCTGCGGCCTGAGTCGCACCACCACCGGTCTGTGATCGCCGCGGACCTCGCCGCGCAGGTGCTTGAAGAGCCTCTTGGCCGCGCGCATGCCGATCTCGTAAGTGGGCTGCGCCACCACCGTGAGCGGCGGATCGATGATCGGCGTAGATTCGAACTCATCGAAGCCGACCACCGCCATGTCGTGAGGCACCTTTACCCCCGCCTCGCGTAACGCCAGCATGGCACCGATGGTGAGGAGGTTGTTGCTAGTAAAGAGGGCTGTCGGCCGCACGTCAGGCGGAAGCGAGAGGAGCGCCTGAGTCTGCCGTATACCGCCCTCGATGCGCGAGTTACCGCGGGCGATGAGCCGCTCGTCTGGCGTAACGCCGAAATCCGCGAGCGCCCTGCGGTAGCCTTCCTCACGTTCCTGGGAGGTCGACACGTTCTCGAGACCCGTGATGATCCCGACGCGCCGGTGTCCGAGGCGGAGGAGGTGGGTGGTGGCCTCGTAAGCCCCGGACACGTTGTCGATGAGCACCGCGTCCACCTTCATCCCTGGCAGGTGCCGGTCTATGAAGACCACCGGAATGCCGTGCCGCCCGAACGCTTCCACGCTCGCCTGGGCCTTCCCGGTAGGGGCCATTATGACGCCGTCGATGCGGTTACCGATGAGGACCTCCACATACGAGCGCTCTTTTTCAGGGTCTTCGTCGGTGTTACAAAGGAGGAGGTTGAGGCCGCCTTCTTTCACCACGTCCTCAACGCCACGGACGAGCGACGTGAAGAACGGGTTAGAGATGTCCGAGATCATGAGGGCGATCATGAAACTGCGGTTCTGCCTGAAGGAACGCGCGAGGTTGTTCGGGCGATAGTTGAGTTCCGCCATCGCCCGCCTGACTCGCTCCTTCAGCTCCTCTGCGACGAACCCGGACTCGTTGATGACTCGCGATACGGTGGCTGTTGACACCCCGGCCAGCCGCGCCACCTCGCGGATGTTGGCCATTGCATCACACCTCGGTGCATTTGGTCTCCGGATCTTCTCCGGTGGGATCTCTGGTGCGTCTTTCCGCGTGAGGCCGTTGAACTTTCCCACATTGTGCCGCCCCATGTCACCTCCGCCCGATTGGGGCCAGCGCCAGCAGAGTCGTCGCAGTGCTCGGTCCATCTCGTGGGCACTAGGAAAGTTCAGCGGCTTCCATCTCCAATCACAGGTCTCCAGTCTCCTACGTATCCACTTGTCCTACATGTCCATTGCTTTATTGAGGAACCTCACGCAGCAGCATCGCCCTGCGCGTCCACGCCCGCCCGCGGCCCGTCGCTCCCAACATGCCCGTCCTGCTCATCGTGACCGTGGCACCATCTGCCGGCCGACCGACCAACCGGCCAGCGAGCGGTCAGCATGCTGCGGTTATTTAACACCCAAGAGCCGTCGCGGGCGAGCATTCGCATACCGGCGCGATGGACTGCTGCGGCGGACCTGCTGGTCGAAAGCGCTTTGCTCGCTCGACGTTACCGGTTACGTAACCGGTTACGTAACCGGTATCTTCTTCTTCGACGTCCTTCCCGGATCTCCTTCAGGACGACACGATTTCTTTTTCGCACGTTCGTTGACATTTCTTGCCGTGAAATGTGACGTGGGTCACGCAAGCCCGCTTGACTCGCGACGGCCGTCATTGCCGCCTGGCCGCTTGTTTCCCAGGTCACGCGTCCCCTGCAACCCGTTCAACCCATCACCTGTCAGAGCACACGCGCTGCTCTGTCTCGTCCGAATAGCTCGCCAGACGCGGCAGTTGCTCCGCCAATTGTCAACACAAGCCGGTCACAGTTCACAATCGCTATCGCTCGACGCGCCGCCTCCGGCTACCTCAGTCGACCGTCGTCTCCGCGGGCTGGCTTCCGCTCGTCGCCGCCTTCCTTCAACACGGCCCTTTTTAGCCCAGCTCGATACTCCGCCAACAATCTCTCGAGTGCTTCTACGTAGGGACTCTTGGGGTCGACGACGGCTTTGGGTAGCACGGTGGGATTTTCTCAAGCATCTTCTGGAGAGTGAGGTCGTCGGAGGCAACTGTCAGGAGTACGACCTCGTTCTCGCTGCTCAAACCGCGCTTTATCACATCCCGTTTCCTGGTTTCCCTAAATTGATCCTGATTCGGATAGAATCTCGTGGGCCCGAAATGCGGCAACCCTTGGAACTCGAATGCGACTTTATGGGAAGGGTAGTAGCGGTCATATTCGAGGGCCTCGCCGGTATCCGGGTTCTGAAGGAAGGCTGCGCGAGCATTGTCGACGCACTCCGCTGACGGGCAGAACGCCTGCCGAGGAACCTATGTCCTACATCACCGTCCGGCCTCGTAGCTCGTGGAGTGGCGCATGGAACAACTGTGGACAGACACGCCAGAGTCTCTCAGCCAGCCTCGAGCCTAGCTGGTCGCACCCTGCTGAGCGCCGCAGCAAGCCAGGCTGCGAGGGCCGAAGCCATGTTGCGCGCCAGCTTACTGAGCTTGCTCACCGGCCGCACGCAGTGCCACGGAGCCACGCCGCGTTACACGGAGGAGTTCGCAAGGGTGATGACCATTGCCACCTCCGTGCCATGACCACAAGCGCGCTCGAACATAGACCGCAAGGCGGTCCAGACCTCGTCCTCGGGCCCTGATATCCGAGTGCTCAGAGGCCCCACGTCGTATGAAAGCCCGCCCACCGCAAGTGCTGTAAGCGAGGAGTTTATGATGTCGTCGGACCGCGGGGTTTCCATAGGATACAGCGATACCTCCGCCGTGACCATGCCCTCATGTGCCTCCGTTGTGCAGCGTTTCGCGCGCAGCTGCGCGCCCTCGTCCACAGTCTTGCCCTGCCTAGGCTCAAGTATGCGCTTTTCCGTCGGCGAGCGTCGCCGCAGGCGTGCGCAGCCGCGCTTCCTGCGCCCTTGTCAGCCTTTGTCATGTGGGCGAGATCCGTGGTATCATGTGCGTAGCGCCGTCGCGCGACCAGGACCGCCGCGAGCTAGCTCGAGGCGGCGGCGCTCTGCCGCGACACGACACAGCCCGGCACATCCCAACGCGCACGGGCGGGGCCGACGGGATGACGTCACAACGGATGACACCAAGACAAGGAGACAGCAGGATGACGCCGCCGATACCACCGTCGACAGGTCGCCAGCGCCCCCGCCTTGGCATGAAAGCGGGCGACCGCTCGGGCCAGAGCAACCGGCTACAAGCTGGCCAGCTATAGATAAACCCAGCCTGAAACCGAAAGGAGAGGGCTTGGCGTGCAATATAGGAAATTCGGATGTCACGGTTTCGCCGTTTCCGCCCTGGGTTTCGGGTGCATGAGGCTTCCGGTGCATGAGGCTTCCCACTCTGCATGCGCCCAACGCTGGGTTCTCCGGAAGCGCCTCACACGCCAGCGCGCCTAGGATCGACGAGGATGAGGCCATAGCCATGCTCCGGTATGCGATCGCTCAAGGCGTGGACTATATAGACACCGCATACAGGTACCACGATGGCCAGTCGGAACTCCTCGTCGGCAAGGCGCTTCGTGGCGGACTTCGAGGGAAAGTCAAGATCGCCACCAAGTCCCCAGTCTGGGTCTGTAAGGAGCCAGGCGACTTCGAGCGGTACCTCGATGAACAGCTCTCGAAGTTGGAGACGGACTACATTGATTTCTATCTGCTACACTCGCTCACGAGGGACCACTGGGCGAAGGCGAAGGCTCTCGGCGCCCTCGCTTTCCTTGATCGCGCGCTTGCCGATGGCCGCATCAAATACGCGGGCTTCTCCTTCCATGACAGCTTCGCCCTGTTCCGGGAGATAGTTGATTCCTACGATTGGAGTCTCGCGCAGATTCACTACAACTACGTCGACGACAACTACCAGGCCGGCACGGAAGGGCTGAAATACGCAGCGGCGAAAGGGCTCGCCGTGGTCGTCATGGAGCCTCTTCGAGGCGGTCGGCTGACCAAAGTTGTGCCGGACGACGTGATGGGCGTGTGGGACCGCGCGCCTGTCAAGAGGACACCAGCCGAGTGGGGCCTTCGCTGGGTCTGGAACCATCCCGAGGTGACCGTCGTCCTGAGCGGCATGAGCACTTTGGACCAGGTCAGGGAGAACGTCCGCGTCGCCGAGGACGCCCTCCCCCTCTCTCTCACCGCCGCTGAACTAGACCTGATTGCGCAGGCCCGCGAGATCTATAAGCGGAGGATCAAGGTCACCTGCAGCGAATGCCGCTATTGCATCCCTTGCCCCAATTGCGTCCAGATACCGGACATATTCTCGGTCTATAACGATGCGTTCGTGTACGGAACTCTCGCCGACTCCCTGAGAATGTATGATTCACTGAAGAAATCCGGCGCCGCGCCTCGGGGACGAGTGCCATACGAGAGGCATCCGAGTCATTCTCGACGCCTTGTTCAACCACTCCGGCTTCGGTTTCTTTGCATTCCAGGACGTTTTCAAAAACAGATAAAGATCCCCATACTTCAGCTCGTTCAGGATACGCAAGACATGGTCGAGTCTACCAAGGCGTAGTCCCCTCCGTCGAGGGGCACTTGCTTGCTATGCTGTCCTCTCATAGGCAGTGTACGCGTGGCCTGACGCTACAAGCCTATACGGTACGGCCATTGCCACGAAGACCCGGTCTCTACCGAGCTTCACCTCGGCGTCCGTATAGGCATTCGCTCTTTCAAGCGTCATCGCTGCCGCCATATCATCCAGGTACTGGATGATGTGGTCCCCCGGTAACCATGGCCTGTTATCTTCGATCACAAACGAGAAGGCCTCGTCTAGGTCTTCCCGCCACTCGCATCCCTTGAACTGGAAGAAGCTCGCCCTTTTCCCGAAGTAGTTGACCATCGGAAGGAGATCCTCGATTGACCGCAGAGCTGACACCGAGCACTGATCCCCTGCAGCACCAACGGCGTCAGCAGCGTCAGCAGCGGCCGCGGCGGCCGCGGCGGCCGGCGCGGGCCCTATCCTGCCTTCGCTGTGCGAACGTCCCACTCCTATCGTCCGTCGTGGCCCGCCCCTACCGTCCGCTGACGGGCGTGCTGAGAACGCGATTGTGAGCTCCCCGTCGTAGTAGACGAATTCCCTGTACACAGGCGCCGAGATGAACTCAGCCTTGCCGCTTCGGTCTTCTCTGAGCATTCGGACCAAACTATGAGTTACAACCGCTTTTCGAGGGGGAAGAAATCTTATGACAAGACCTCGTATCGTCGGAAACAAAGCCTCGACATCTCGCCCTGATGCGAAGGCGGCGGACAGCAGAGCCATCTTGACCGCGTACATGGTGGGCACGAGGAGAGTCTTCCCGCCCATGCTTGTGGTAGCCGATGACCTCAGCGTGAAAAGCCCCGAAGGCTCGAATTTCGCAAGCAACCACATGTGAAGGCCCCCTACGCCAACGTGTCGACGAGGTCGGCTGCGATTGAGGCAAGCTCGCTCATGGAATCGAACGTCCTGGTCTCGAATTCGTGCTTGCCCCCCATTCGGTCAAGCTGCTTACAAGTGGCGATCACGTCCTCCCGGTAACCGTCCTTGAGCGGGCTTGCGGTAGGGGCAGGCCGCACGTCCCTGGAAATGGCGATAACGCCCTCGGCAGCCGAGATATGCGGGTGTTGAGCGTTTCGCTGCGCACCCTCGGTCCTCACCAGAGTGTAGACGAGACTCTTCAAGACCGCCCTTACCCTTGAAGCGCGCTCGGACTCGCTCAAGACATATTGCCGGGATATGTCGTTGAACCCGATGCGAGCTGCCTCGAACGTGGCTACAAGCGCATAGACTCCGGAGTTAGCTGGCCTATAGAAGATAGCTTGTCCAAGATTTGCGCCTGTCTCATCTCCGGATCCAGCGGCTCGCGATGGGTCGTACTTCACATGGAAATAGGATTCTGTCTGTGTCCGGCTGGGGATACCTACGAGCCACCCGAACTCCACCGTGGACTTTCTCGGCACCGAACGTTTGCCGACTGTGATAAGGAATCCCTCTGCGTCGTCCAGCACGCATGCAGGGATCACTCTGTCCAGGGTCTTCGACGCGTCCTTTTCATCCCCGAGCTCTTTGAAGAACTCTTCATCCCTGTTGATCCGGTTGGCATCGAAGAGCCTGCACCCGGTGCAGAGAGGGAGCCCCTCCTCGAGGGCCACCCTTTGGAGGTAACCTGCCTGGACATGCTTGAGCATGTCGCCGGACACCGCATTTACCACGGCAAGCTCCCCGTGCTCGTCCACAACATGGACCATCCTCGTCTGCACCTGATTACCCTCGGACGCCTCGTTGTTCAGGTCGTGAAGGTTCAGGGTCAGCCTTGCGCTGATGCTGATCATCGTCGGGCTAGCCATCATGATCACGATCCCTCCCTGGCTGCTGAGATGTCAGAATTCTTCGCCATCATCGTGGATGCCCTCGTCAACTTGGTCGCCGTATTCGTCGCCCATGCTGTCGCTTTCGTAGGACGCCGTGGATTCATCCAGTTCCTCTCGCTTGGCCTTGCATGTCGCATAGGCGATGAGAAGTAGAGCTGCCGGGCGCCCGTGTTCCAGAATCAGCGGGACTATCCCTTCCAGCGCCTCCTCAGATACCCTGGCCCTCCTCCGTTTACCTCTACCGCTTTCGAAGTGCCTCGCCGTCTCAGCATTGTACTTCGCAATGAAATCCGAGAGCGCTGCGATGAATTGCTCTGGGAATTGTGCCTTCCTTCTGAGTTCTGGCAGAAGCCCATAGTGGATCTCGAACTCCTGGTTGCCCATCCGCTTGTAAGCTTGTTCGGTCACAGTGGCTTTCCTGATCGCTCCCGCTATCTCCTGGAAGGCCGGGTCCTTCACGAGATCCGCCAGTGTGCTGTCCACTTGCTCCACCACCCTTTCAAACGATTCCGTCGAAAAACGCTTGCATGGTTTGCCTGCGGCCAGCTTGCGCATGGCGTACACGCCGAAGTCGGAGGAAAAGCCGCAAAGCGTCTCCGTCGTGGGGCCGGAAAGGAAGTCACGGTAGGACTTGAGAATTTCGGCGTCCTCAGACTTGTCCTCGTCCAGCGGCCTAAGAACCGCCCAATGTTCATCCAGGACCTCAAGCCAAGTCGCAACGCTTTCCCTATCCGGCGCCGGAATCCAGCCGGGAAGCGCTATGAACGACGTGTTGAACAGCGACCTGGATGGTCCCATGGACTTGAAGTGCGCCGTGTGCATTCCGGCAACGATGGACCTCGGGCTGCGCCTTCTCCACCCACCACCGTCCCGGGCTGCAAACTCGGATTGCTCCAACAGTATGCGGGCCAACCCAATTACAAGGAAGATGTCAAACTTGATTGGACTCCACGGTGGCATCAAGTCGAGCCAGCTCTCTGCCTGAACCTTCAACTCCCTGACCCGCACCCTCATGGGGGAGATCACAGCCGCCTTTACGTCCTTGCCGATTCCGAGAAGCCTTCCAGCGTTCTCCATCCCGACGTACTTCATCCATTCCTCGAACCAGTCAACGAAATAGCCTGGAAGCGAAGACGGCGACGCTGCAGCAGCCTTTGGTCTGGAGACACCCTTGCCTACAGTTGGGTTGAAAACCTGAAGTGACGAAGCATCGAGGTCAAGACCCCCTCGTCCCCGTGAGGCTGCATGATCAGCCAGGCCTGGCTCAAGCCCGCATGCAGCAAGCCTCTTCAGCCGGTCTGTGACATAGCGGGCAAACTCGCCTGGATCAGCCTGCCGGATAGCCCTGTGTAGCTTGTTAACTCCGTCTATGGCCCCAAGCACGTTAATGTTTTGAATCGTGTACCAACGGCCCAACCGGCCTCCGAGCGGGGCGGCTTCCTCGACCATTCTGCGGACCTCGTCATCGGCACCGGGATTCTTCCTGAGGCCCTCCCGCATCTTTCGATAAGCAAGAAGCCTCTCTCGCTCGCGCGCATAGTCGACCGAGTCGGGCGGGGCATCGGCCTCCCACTTGGGCGTCTTGATGAACCTGAAACCCGGAGCTCGCTGAAGAACCCGATAGTCCAGCCGGTCGAAGTCGATCGCCCTTTCAAGCTGGAGCGAAAAGGCGTGCCCACGGTCGCCGATCTCGACATCCTCACCTGTCAGCGTGTTCAACGTCACTGCTAGTCCTATTGCCGCCAGGGTATCAGCGTACGTGCCCGTACGTTTCTCCCAGATCAGCGCGGTTCCCGACACACCAGCACCCCTCCTTTCACAACATGTTCGCCCATGCCGTCGCCTCATGGTCTGCGAGGCGCAGCAGTCTCGACGTAAGCCAATACACCATGAGTCTCACTCTGGTCCGGGCAACACTAGACAGGTCTTCGGCGAAGTCCGCAGCTGCAATGGCGTCCGGCGGGACCTCGTTCAGCCGGAACTCCCGGACAACGCTCCGAATCTCGGACAGGGGAGTCATCGCTGAACGATCGCTGCCGTCTCCAGCAGGAAGGGCACATCCGGCCGAAGTAGGGCCCGCAGACCCGTGAGTATATGCGCTCGCATACGTGGCGGTGTAGACTTGCAAGGCCTTCTTAAGAGATCTTCTTGCAACGTCGATGGCAGATCTCACGAGCTTGAATTGCCCCGGTCGCCCCCGACCGCCGTGATGATGTGCGATAGCGGCCAGTACCCCAAGTAGCACCTCATCGCATAGGTCCTCACTTGCATCTCGGCAGCCACCGGCCGTAGGTTCCGTTGTGAGGGCTCGGATCATCTCTTCGAAAAACGCGGCAGCAATGTAGGCCCCCTCTGCAGCGTGCGGCGGCCTGCGGTATTCTGTCTTGCGAGCCTCGTTCTCATCGGCATCGGAGAAATAGTCGGCATGGGCCAGCGGCTCAAAAACCGCCGGTCTCACGGGCGGCGCGGTGCTTAGCTCGGTAGTACCCGGCGACCTGTCTTCCAAAGTACCCGCCACGGCACCCGACAACTCCCCCTCGCCCGACGCAAGCTGTCGATCTTTCGCACGCTCTTTCGCGCGCTGCCATGCCCATATTACCCTCTGCCAGGACTCGTCAAGCTTACCCACATCATGGAGGGCTACGGCAAAAGACATCAAAAGCTTCAGTTTCCAAGGGTCGGAGGCAGCGAGGAACGCGACCTTCTCAAAGGCAACCTGGTGTCTGGCACTTCTTAGCCAAAAGCACCGAAGACTCCGGTCCACGTGCTCCATGTAGGACTCCTTGATATACCGCCAGGTTTTCTGCGTCCTTACCCTTGCGGGGTCCGGCTGGGATTCGTATGCCCCTGGCACCCCGAGAACTAAACCCAAGTCAGGGTCATACCGGGCGATGCGCGGCGACACCGCCAGAAACGGATGGACAAGGGCCTCAGCCACACTGGTTGCAGCCCTCCACCGTATCGCGGGCCCTTCCGTGCCCTGGCTCTCTTCGGGGATCTCCTCAGGGTACCATACCATCTTTGCATGGTCACCAGCCAGATCCAGGGCACTCAAAAGACCACGCAAGACCACATGGTCTACAGAAAAACGATCTACCGCGTAAGGGTCTCGAATCCGAGACGGGTCATCTGACAGGATGAACGCCACCGACCAGGCGCCCCTAACCAGCTCGCTTGTTGCGCCGGCAGTTGAATTCTCAATTGATGCCCTCACGCGGGTAGACCAGTCCTCTGTGCGGATGCTGTGCAGGTCTGACAGTCCCCTTTGCGTATGAACGATGTCAACGAGGTTGCATTCCGCGACGTAGTCGATGGACGAGCCTTGGAGAGCGCAAAGGGCCTTGAAGGTGGTATCTACTTCGATTCTCAGGTCAGCGTAGGGCCCATATTGCGGCCGACCGTTTTCGTCTGTGGTAAGCGGGTACACATAGACCGTGCCGGTTTCGCCGGCATACCTCGCGCATCTACCAATCCTCTGAACGATCGAGTTTGCTGGTGCGATCTCAGTATGAAGGGTGTCGAACGAGACATCCATCCCGGCTTCCACCACTTGAGTCGCAATAACTACACCTCTGCCGGAACGGCCACGGCCAAAGAACTCCCTGAGCTCACGTTCCTTGGTGATGCGGTCTCTCGGCAAGAACCTGGAATGGATTAGACTAAGATGTATTCCGTTTCCGGTTGCCCAATCCTTGAGACCCTGGTATAGTTCCTGAGCCCTTTTCACCGAGTTGACCACCGCAAGGCTCCTGCCTCGATGGCACCGGATGACATCCTCCGCCGTAAGCGCGCGGTCGCAAGTATGAACACTCCTCACCTTGTTGGCCTGTGAGGGTATCCTTGCCAGCTCCTGAGGCCCTACACGGACGATGTCGCTAGCGGTACGTCGCGCAAGTTCACAGGCAACCTCGTATGGGCAGGTAGCAGTCATAAGCAAGACCTGTGTAACCGCTGATAGCCGGATCGCCAGGTCGACTGCAGTGGACAGAGATCCTGCTGCATCCATCAAGTGAAACTCGTCGAATACCACGAGCGCCCCGAGAAGGGCACCCGGCACCATGTTTCTCTGCCCACGAGCTACCGAGCAGGCTTGGCCGATGTATGAACTCAGGACTTGATCGATGGTCGTGAAAATGACGTCGCCGTCGTCGAACAGAGGGTCGTCCGGCTGAGAGCCCATCTGCACGGTTACCTTGAGCCCCAAGGGCTCAAGATATCCGCGTGCGTCCTCTGCGATGCTTGAGACAAGGGTTCGAAGCGGAAGCGCGTAAATAACCCGGTCGATCCATCTATTCCCGTGGCTGCGCGCGGCAATCACCGGAGCAAGCGCCGTCAAGGTCTTCCCTGAACCTGTCGGAGCCGTGAGGAGGACGTTGCGGCCGGCGGCCAAGAGCTCGGCCACTTTCTCCTGGAAAGCATAGGGCTCAAATCCGAGGCCCATTCTGCTGAACGCATCCCCTGCTAGTCGCATCTTTGGATCGTCTACCCGCTCCTCGCTGCCCACTTGCTGTGCCGACCTTACGTTCCTAGCCAGCGGAATGCAACGCGCTCCAACCTGCGCCCGCAGCGTCCGACATCTCTAGTCGTGCGCGCGGCGTTCACGTTCAGGACGTGCCGCACCCGCACACAGGTCGTAGATCACTCTTGGACTGAAGGTTCTTAAGCCGAACTAGATTTCCTTCTGGATCCAGCACGAATCCACCACGGGGCAAGTGGAAGTCCTGGGGGCCTGGGGAGTCAGGGCGCTAAGGGACAACATGCGGCCACTAACGCGCTGATAGTCATACCGTCTAGGTCCTCTTTGAGGCCCATTCTCATCGAGTCAAGCGGTGCAACCCGACGAGGGAGCCGGAAACCGCAATGAGGTAACCAAGGCTTACAGTCCTCTCGTCATCGAGTCAAGCGGTGCAACCTCGTGCCTTAGCGCGGGTCTCAGCCATTCTCAGCAAATCTTTCAGTCCTCTCGTCATCGAGTCAAGCGGTGCAACTGATCGAGTCACCCTTAATGAAAGATTGGGTCACAAGGCCCTTTCAGTCCTCTCGTCATCGAGTCAAGCGGTGCAACCTGCAGACCCTAGCTCACAGGGTTGATAAGTGAGACGTCTTTCAGTCCTCTCGTCATCGAGTCAAGCGGTGCAACGCGTAGCGCGTGGCGTAGAGCAGATCGCCCACTACGGCCTTTCAGTCCTCTCGTCATCGAGTCAAGCGGTGCAACTCCAAAATCTGCGGACCGAAGGCACAAGGATTGTACACTTTCAGTCCTCTCGTCATCGAGTCAAGCGGTGCAACCAGGGGCGGCGGCGTGGCGAGATGACACGCTGACAGCTTTCAGTCCTCTCGTCATCGAGTCAAGCGGTGCAACCTTGAACTTGGCTGGGCCGGGCACTTCGGGGCGTGGACTTTCAGTCCTCTCGTCATCGAGTCAAGCGGTGCAACGAGCTTGCGGAGGCCGAGATCGCGCGGATCAAGGCGCTTTCAGTCCTCTCGTCATCGAGTCAAGCGGTGCAACAGCATGCCTAACTGCGCTGTATGCTATCGCTGACGATCCTTTCAGTCCTCTCGTCATCGAGTCAAGCGGTGCAACCAGTCCGTGCCTCTGCAGGGCAGCATGCACCACGTTCTTTCAGTCCTCTCGTCATCGAGTCAAGCGGTGCAACCGTAACAGCAAGGTCGTTGACCGAAGCTCCCCTAATCCTTTCAGTCCTCTCGTCATCGAGTCAAGCGGTGCAACCCGCGCTGTTCTGGTCAGTGGTACTATACCTATAGACTTTCAGTCCTCTCGTCATCGAGTCAAGCGGTGCAACCCGACCCCGGCGCGCGAGCCCACCCCGCGTCGCTATTGGGTTTTGCGTTCGTCCAGACATCTGCAATTACCTCCTCCATGTTAAAATCACGTCTGTGCGCGAAAACCCCGGGGATTCTAACATGTCGGTTCAGAGCCTCTTCCCATTGTCCCACAAGGGTTTAGGGCCACTCTGCCATATACTCCCAAGAGCATTCGGACAGTCGTTTCGTGCAAAAACCGGGGGATTCAAGAGACAAATCCTGCCACCTGCCCGGTTCGTCATACGTATTCTACTTTGTGTATAGTTTTCCTGCAATGCCAACGCCTCGTCCTATCTAGAAGACACGTAAGCACACCCTCGAGTATCTGAGCCGCCAGGCGCCATCCCCAGAGCAAAGCACTTCTGCTCAAGGGCCTTGAAATCGCGGGTACCATCCAATATACGTACAATTGCCTCAAGGCTGGCTTTACCGGTACTTGCTGGCATAGAGACCTCGCCTTCTTACAGGGAAGTTCGAGCCCTCTACATTGCTACCCCAAGACCCCGGTCTCCCGCCCCATTAGATTCTACACGAACCCCTACTAGAAGCGTGGTCTGAAACTCACAGAACTCCAACACTAAAGGACTACGCAACAAATCCGCACCTGGACAGCGTACCGATTGTCCCGTGGACGCACCACGGGCAGTTTTGCAGCAAAGCTTCGTGCGCTAAGCCAACCGTCTATGCGCAATGTTTCCTGAACGGGCACGTGGGATAGCAATCCCCCGCGATGCCGGGATCAATTTCTTCGTAGATCATGCGTGCCTCTGATCACGCTCCTCTATGAACCACTGCCGGAGCTCGTCATCGACAATGTGGATGTCCTTTGAGATGGTGATGCGGTCACCATTGAACGTGAGGTAAACAATACAGCCGAGGTTGACCGGGTACTCGTAGAGCGACTCCATTACCAGAGCGTAGCCAGTGGTCCCGAGCCGGTGGAACTTCCGCGGCTCGCCGTACTTGAGGTCCATAATCATCGGCTCCGGAAGAACGAACGCGTCCACGCTCAGCATCTGGCTAAGGCCCAGGAACGACCCGTCGAGTCTCTGCTCTACCATGACTGGGATGGCCGTGCTGACAAGAGAGTCCTCTCTGATGTACGGCTGTTTAGCCACTGCCTCCTGGATCCGAGTGGCGAGCCGCGCAGTCTCGAACCCATGCACGGCGTTGACACGCCGGACAAGCTCGACATAATCCTCGGTCGAAAGATCACACTTTCGCTTCTCGACGATCGCCTCTGCAGGCTCTTGTAGCCCTTTGAGTATATCGCACAGATGATCCACACCGTAGGTGTATACAAGGCGCTTTGCCCTCACTAGAATGTTCGCCAGAGTCTCATGGAAGGCCGAACCCATGATCATATCCTTGTTCGGCGTCCCACGCACACGCTGAACGCGACGAAGGTAGACGTCGCGGCCGGTTGAGCAGTATTTGCCCGCGACTTCGTAGACCGCCAGTCTGGCCTCGTACACGGGCTCGAGCGGTGGCTGGTGCCAGTTCCAGCCGCGAAGCTCAGGGGCCACTTCGATAGATCGCGATTTCGGGAGGATACCCTTAAGAAGCCTCTGACGCTCCTCATCGGTCAGGAAATACATCATGAGCACCTCCTGTTCACGCGAGATCATTGCAGAATCGGCGGAACTCACAATCAACGCATTTCCCTTTCTGCCGAGTCGGCCGTGGCATGCTCTCACGCCGAATCATGTCGCGGATCGAAGCGAGGGTCGCGCGAACGAAGTCGCGCATGTTCTGCGTAAACTCCACGTGATAGGCATTCCTGTCCCCCGTCACATACACAAAGCCCGCCCTCACGGGCTTGCCTATGGTATCTTCAAGGAGCATGGCGTAGGCCATGAGTTGGTACTTATGGTTCAACTCGGGCGGGCGACGAGTGTACTTGAACTCCACGGGGTAGTAGATATCTCTCTGCACAAGCAGCATATCGAGCACCCCAGAGAGTGCGAGCCTTTCCGAGCGTAGGTGAACGTGGAACCTCCGCTCAGTGTCATCTGTGAGCCCGTACGCGCGGAATGTACGCCGCTTCTCGAGTTGATCGAGTTGGACGTGCTCCTCTTTGCCGTACTCCATCTTCCGGGTGACCTTCTTCTCGATGGGCATCAGGTATGTGAAGTAAACGACCCGCGGGCAGTAAACAAACTGCTTTACATCAGTCACGCGCAGTTCAAGTAGTGCGGGTCTCTCTAGCTCGGCCAGCATTGAGCGAAGTCGCCTCCTCGCTGTTCTCCCCCTGGTGGCTCGCTCTCGGTTGAATGGTGCCTGACCTTTCTGCCTTCCGAGTTGTCTGTGTAACCTCATCCCTTTGCCTCTTGTTTCCTCTTGCGCCTTTGCCGTTTCTTGGGTTCATCGCCGTCGTCTTTCTTTTCATCTTCCTTTCGGACTTCAATGATGATCCGCAGGCTCAGATCCTTCTCGCACACTGGGAACAGCTGTATGGTGCCCGCACGCCTGCCGAGCACCTTCCTAAGCCTGGCTTCAAGTTCTTCACGGCGGTTATGGTTGATGTCCCCGAGAAACGCGCTCCACTGGATCCTGTCGAGGCCGTAGTCCATGCAGGCCTCGGCGATCTTACCTCGGATTTTGGTGCTCGGAATATCATAAATGACCAAAGTGTGCACGGCCGGTCCACCCTCCCCTGCGGGCCGCGCAGAATGTCGCCGCCTACCAACGCCCGATAAACGGCTTGTAGCTTGTCTCACCCCTCAGGAAACTCGCGATCTGCCGAGCCTGAAGCTGGATAATGGTCCTGAGCTTTTGCTGCTTGCCGTGATAGGTCTCGCGCGATTCGAGCCGCTCTTGAATGCTACCGATGAGTCTGCGTCTGGTTTGGACGGTCAACATCCCGTCCTGAAGCTTGATCGCAGTTCCCTTGCTTACAAGGCTCACAACGGTGCGGTCGACAACGCGTTGACGGAACTCCTCGACCAGGTCGAGGCAGAGGCTCGGCTTACCAGGTCGGTCGGTGTGGATGAACCCGGCAAATGGTTCGAGGCCCGCAAGCACGACGGCACCCCATACAGTCGAATAAAGGATCCCATACCCGTAGTTGAGGAGCGAATTGAAGGGATCACTTGCACCACGGTGCTCGCGGATCTCGAAGTCGATCTTGCCGGCCAGGAGCTTCCGTATGCCTTCCCAGTAGACAGCACCGGCTCTGCCCTCGATAGACAGGAGCTGTTCTCTAACGTCGTCCACACAGTTGCCTTCGATCGTTGCAAGCTCGCCCGCAATCTCGAGTATCTTGCTTTCCATCTCGGTGATCGCCTCGAAGGCGGCAGGATCTTCGCTCTTCCGATATCTCGCGAAGTAGTGAAGCAGACCGTGCTGATTCCGCAGCTTGCCTTCGATGAAGGCGCAGGCCAGCTTCAGCCCGCGCTTCTCGTGGTAGGCGAGGAGCTGCTCGCGACGCGTGATCACGGTTCCGGACAGGTACGGCGAAGTCAGCTTAGCGTAAGGTTTCCCCGAGAACGTCAGGAAATCGATCTGGATGCCGTGCTCCATACATTCCTGGATGACGTCGGTGGAGATGGAGACTCCTGGGCCCGTGATTATGATCGATTGGACCTCGTGGAACGGGACCTGTTGGACGACGTCCTTGCCCTGCCTAATCACGAGCCTCTCGCTCTTTTTCCCAATGAAGGCACCGAACTCGGAGACGATGATCTGCCCCTCTTCTGGTCCACCCATGCAGTCTTCGACCCCTCTCGAAGAGCTCCGTCGCGAGCTGCTCGGATTGCCGGCAGCGTTCAGGCCTTCACTCTTCCCATAGATCACGCGGGAAAGGCGTCGCAGCCAGGTACAACTCTGGCACGACCGGGTCACCAAGAGCGGTACCGCCTGAGGAGAATGCCTGAAACGATGCAGCATCACGATAGTGCGATATCAGCCGCGACAGCGTGACATGCGAGGCCCCGCTACGCTGCACTCTCACCACCTGAACCACCTGCCGCACGGTTACTTCGAATCAAACGTCACGTTCAGCCACCCAAGTCCGAAGGTGCACCCCTTGCCAACATGGATGTACTCTCCGAGAACCAGCCACGGCAGAAAGAATTCGGCCAGGCTGGCGTCGTGGAACTCGTAAGTCGCGGTGCCCACAAGTCCACCCAACTTCATCCGGGTATCCTGGCGGCTCGAGTACCTCTCCCAGT
>DUSX01000036.1 GCA_012842395.1 Bacillota bacterium | reverse complement strand
GTTTTCAAGGAACACCGGCGATTGCAAAATCTGACCGCGCAACCGCCCGGGCATCCTATTGCCCGATACCCAAATATGCCCCAGAAAATTCCTCTCTAAACCCTCTTGACATTACACCCTAGTTCTCTTCTCGCCCTGGGAACTTGTGCCATATCCTTATGATTCACGGCTGAACGCAAATTATGCGTGGCGCGCCGCAAGCCGCGCGCCACAGGCCGTAGACTCGGCCTACCCAGAGGGCGGGGCTGGCGTCGCTGGGCGGGATTTGCACGCTGAGAGGTAGCGTGGAGGTTCCGGCGACTCACCTGGACGAGCCGTTGGGCCAAGACCTTTGGGCGCTTGTGTTCGTTGACCGCCCGTCGCGCGATGATCCGCACCCGGCGGCCCGCTGGCGCTGCCGCCGAGCCACGGCGACGGACCGGAGTGAACGTCGCTAGTTGTCATAGGCGTGGCACCGGATGAGGCGGCCGTCACCGACCGATAGAAGCTCGGGCGCCGAGAGGTCGCAACCCGCCGTGCGTATCTCGCAGCGTGGGGCAAAGCTGCAGCCCGGCCCCAAGGTGGCAAGGTCTGGCACCTCGCCCATGATCGGCATAAGCGGCTTTCTATCGCCGAGACGCGGGACGGAGCGCAGAAGCCCACGTGTATAGGGATGCATGGGCTCGTCGAGCACCACGTCGATGGGTCCCTGCTCCACGATCTGACCCGCGTACATGACCGCCAGATCACGGCAAAACTCCGCAGCCACCGCCAGGTCGTGTGTGACGAGCACGATCGCAGTGCCGGTGGCCTTGTTGATCTCACGCATAAGATCAAGCACCTGGGCCTGGACTGTCACGTCCAGTGCGGTGGTAGGCTCGTCTGCCAGCAGCACTTTGGGCTTGCAAGCAAGCGCTATCGCTATGAGGATCCGCTGTTGCATCCCCCCGCTGAACTGGTGCGGGTATTCAAGATGTCGTGTCTCCGGCGATGGTATGCCGACCTTTTTCATCAGGTCCACAACCATATCGCGCTCTCGTGCCCGGCTCGCCCGCAATAGGCTAGTGGGAAAGCGGGGGAGAAGCCCGTGAACTCTGAGCGACTCCGCTATTTGGTCGCCTACGCGGAAGGCAGGATTGAGCGTGGTCATGGGGTCCTGGAACACCATTGCGATGTCCCTGCCCCGCACCTCGCGCATCGCCCGAGGAGGCATCTCCATAAGGTCCCGACCATCCAACACGACGCTCCCGCCGATGACCCGCCCGGGGTGAGGCACGAGCCGCATCATCGAAAGCAGCGTGGCGCTCTTCCCGCAACCGGACTCGCCCACGATGGCGAGGATGTCTCCGTGCCTGATGGTCAGGCTCACGCCCCGCACGGCCTGAACGTCGCCTCGGTCAGTGGGATATACCGTTGAAAGGTCGCGCACCTCGAGAACGATCCGGCCATCTTCTCCGGCTCTACCGGGCGTCGCTCGCCCCGGGGCCATGTCTAGTTCCTCCAACTTGCTTCACACCTCCTTCAACCTCGGGTCGAGGATGTCGCGGAGAGCCTCGCCGACGAGGTTGATGGCGAGGACGAGCACCACCAGGGCGAGCCCGGGCAACGTCGCGACCCACCATGCGGTGAGCATGTACCGCCTGCCGTCGTTTATCATCGACCCCCAGGCTGGGATGCGCGGCGGTATTCCGAGGCCTAGGAAGCTCAAGGACGACTCCAACACGATCATGTTGCCCATGCGCAGCGTCCCCAGGACCACTATCGAATGGACGATGTTAGGCAGGATCTCGAAGCAGATGATGGCTGCGTGCGAGCGCCCGAGCGCCCTTGCGGCCTCCACATACTCCTTGGTCTTCTCCGACATGACCTCGGCCCTCGCCAGCCGGTAAAACTCCACCCATCCCTTGAAGCTCAGTGCCCAAACGAGGTTCCAGAACCCTGGCCCGAGAACGGCCATGGCTCCGATGACGAAGATGAGGTAAGGGAAAGCAAGGAGCAGGTCAGTGAACCCCGAGACGAGCCTGTCAAAGGGTCCTCGGAAATACCCTGCCACGACCCCGAGCCCCACCCCAACCGCCACGGAAATGACGATTGTGAGCACCCCCACGAGAAGCGAGACCCTGGCTCCGTATACTATCCGCGATAGAATATCCCGTCCGAGCTGGTCGGAGCCGAGCGGGAACGGGCCGGTCCAGCTCGGTGGCGTCAGGCGCTCGGAGAGAGAAACCTCGTCCGGAGCGCGGGGCGCGACCCACGGCGCGAAGATGGCGGCCGCCACGTAAACCAGGATCACAGCCGCGCCCACGACGGCCGATGGATGTTTGGCCATTTGCCGCGCGAAAGCAAGGAAGTTCCTTGTCGCACGGAGGCCCTTTGCTGCGAGCCCAAGCAGCATTGTCCTTCTCGCCGGCCTCGTCGTCGCCCCGGGCGGGGCAACATATCGTTTGCCTGTGATGTCCATTTCGTCCATGCATACTGGTGAGTCTCGCAAAGGTCGTCCCTCCCTTCCATGGTTATGTTCGGTTGCGTTCGTTCGAGGAGACTGGGTGTGATGCCGCGCGTTTTCGTCTCCAGCCTCCCACGGCACTCGTGGCGCGGCCAGGGTGGCCGCCGCCTGCGCTATGGAGTGCTCCGAATCCCGCCACCCCGCAGGCCGCATCTGAGCTAGTCGCGCCGCAAGCCCGCCCTCCCCGGGCCCGGCGAAAAGGTCGGTGGCATTGGACCCACTTGATCCTCTCTGGGTCCTGGGCGGAACTTGCGCGCTGAAAAGTCGCGCGAACCCGCTGGCGACGTGCCTAGCTCTAGCTAAAGGGTCATCTTCGGATTCAGGTACGTATACAGCACATCCGTGGCGAGGTTCACCAAAACGAACGTCAACGCATACACCATCACAGCCGCCTGGACCAGCGGGTAGTCCCTGGAGAAGATGGCATCGACCACGACGCGACCCAAGCCCGGCCAGCCGAAGATGGTCTCGACGATCATGTTGCCGCCGAGAAGCGTGCCGACCTGGAGGCCCACCACGGTGACGGTGGGAATGAGCGCGTTGCGCAAGGCGTGTCGGACCGTGACAGATCTCTCGGGAACGCCCTTCGCTCTCGCGAAGAGGACGTAATCTGCGCGCAGCACTTCTAGCATGCTGGAACGTACGACACGCGCTACTACTCCTGCCACCCCGGCGCCCAGCGTTGCGGCGGGCAGCACCAGATGCTTAAGGGAATCTACTAGCGCCGGGATGTTCCCTGTAAGGATGGCGTCCACCGTGAAGAGGCCCGTGATGGTCTCGGGCTCGTATCCGTAGGTGATTCGCCCGGATGTAGGCAACCAGCCCAAGTGCAGCGAGAACACGATTATCCCGAGCAATCCGAGCCAAAACGCGGGCATGGAGATCCCCAGGAAAGACCCGGCCATGCTGGCCCTGTCGATGATAGAGCGTTGTCTGAGCGCGGAGATGACCCCGATCGGCACCGCCAGCGCCAGCGCAAACACCAGAGAGTATAGCGCAAGCTCGATGGTGGCCGGCAGGGCTTCCAAGATCACGTCGGTGACCGGTCGTGAGCTCTGAATGGACCGTCCCAGATCCCCACGGGCAAGCCCAGCGAGGTACGCGCCGAGCTGAGAGGCTAGGGGCCGGTCCAGGCCGAGCTCAGCCCTGAGGGCATCGACATCGTCCTGAGTCACGCCTCCCGCCTCGCCCATCATGATGTCAACAGGGTCGCCCGGCATGAGCCGCATGAGGACGAACACCGCTATGGCGACACCAAGCGCGATGGGTACGGTCGCGAGCACCCTCTCAAGGATCTGCACATGCGTTCTTCGCACTTGCATCCCCCCATTTTTGCCAGTAGCGTCGCCCCGGCCGGGCCAACCCCGCTGCGTTCGCTGCGTCAAGCCTACCATGTCGCAGCGCCGCGCACATCATCTCACCAAATAGCCCGCTTCACTCAGAAGGGCCTTGGCCCTTTCAGGATCGTACGGATAAGGCTTGAGATCTGGGTTGAACCCGAACCCGCTCGGCAGGAAGGCTGTGGCAAGCCGCGTCGCCGTGCCACCGTAAATGGTTTGGAGGATCCTGTCCCAATTCACCGCGTAGTTCATCGCCTTTCGCACCCTAACATCGTCAAATGGTGGCTTGGCGCAATTCAACTCCACGCAGTAGACCCGCGTGCCTTCGACCGCTTTGACCTGCACGTTCTTGTCCCTGCGAAGGTTCGCCGCAAGGTCCGGCGGCACTTGCTGCACGATCTGCACCTCCCCCGCCTTGAGCGCCGTGATGCGGACCGTGGGATCGGGCATCATCCTGAAGATGACCCGCTTGACCTTTGCTGGACCTACCGGGGGGAGGTCTGGCGAACCGCCGTAGTAGTCGTCGAACCGCTCCATCACGATCTGATCGTCAAGCCGTCCGCCAACGTACTTGAAGGGACCGCAGCCGACAGGATTCCTCGCGAACTCTTCGTCGCCGACCCTTTGTATGTAGTCCTTCGGGACCACCTGCGTTTGCACCAGCGCCTGAAGGAACACGGGGAAGGGGCTCGACAACGTGAACCTCACAGTGTACTTGTCGATCTTTTCCACCTTCTCGACGGGTCCAAGAAGGCTTGCGCGAGGAGACGACCGCCCGGCGATGGCACCTTCTTTCAATATCCGCTCGAACGTGAACACCACGTCGTCGGCGTCCAGCTCCTCGCCGTTATGGAACTTGATGCCCTTACGGATCTTGAAAACGTACACGTTATCTGCAGGAGTCGTCCAGGATTCCGCGATCTCCGGCACGACCTTCCCATCCCACGTGCGCGTGACCAGCCCGTCGAACATGTTGCGGATCACTGTCTCGGTGTCACGCTCGCGGTGCATGGCTGGGTCGAGGGTGACGATCTTGTCGGTTTTCATACCGACCACGATGGTACCTCCCCTCACAAGCCCCACGTCGTGCAGGTTGATGCGCGAATCCATCGCGGGCTGCCAATTCGTGACCTCGGCCCTCGCGGCCTCGGTTTCACTCAGGTAATACCCGAAGATCCACGGGGCGTCGTCGCAGAGGATAGACTGGGCCTCGTAGTAGGCTCTCCGCCTGGCTTCCGGATCGATGGTGGTGAGAGCTGCGTCTATCGCACGATCGAACGCAGGGTTGCTATAGTGCGAGTAGTTGCCGCGGTCACCCGTGCGGAGCTTGGGCACAGCGAGGTCGAACGGATCGAAGTACGCGCTGCCCCAGTCGGTGAGATACATCTGTCGTTCCCCTTTGAGGGCGCTGTCTTTAAGCGCGCTCCACTCCCAAATGCGCACGTCGGCGTCGATCCCGATCGCACGGAGGTCCGCAGCGATGGCCTCCGCTTCGTCAGCCCTGTTCGCCTCAGCATCGATCACCACGGCCAGGGTCTTCCCGGCCGCCTGCGCGGCTCCGCCTTCGGGAGCTCCCGTTGTCAGGAACACAAGGAGCAAGACCGCCGTCAGAGCAACGACGGACCAAGAGGCCCTTCTGAGCATCAGGCTCGCTTTCATCTCTCACGCCTCCTCTACTTCCTCTGCGTCAGGGATTTCGAGCTTGAGCCGCGCGCTGCCCGCACGCGTTACAAGCCCGGCGCCGGAAACAAAGCCGCACACAAAGCCGCACGCGCGCCATCCACCGGAAGCAAAGCCTAGCCGCGCCAACCAGGCGTGCCGTATGCTGTGGGTACTGTAGGTAGCCCGACCGCGCAGCGTGCCGCGCGAAGGCCTTCGCGAACTGAGACGGCTGTGACACGTGATGGTGACTCGTTCGGTACGCCGAAGTCGCTTCTGCGAGAGGTGGCAGAGGCTCACAGCGTGCCGTAGTCCGTTTTGAGGTACACGGGGGAGACGACTCGAGAGCGAGAAACCCAGGGCAGCAGGGCAGCTCGGGATAACAAATGCCCAGGGAGACCCTGGGCATTGAAAAGGCGTCCCCCTCTCGACGCTTACGAGGTTAGCTGACGGGCTCGGACCGAAGGAGCTGGCCCTACCTGCGCTTCCCGCAGGACTCGCCCCGACCCTTGGGATTCTGGTTCCCCCGTTCTTCCCGTAGGGGAAGATTCAGCGGCCGCATGCGGTTCTCGTGCGGCGGAAACCGACGCGACTATTCAGTTGCCTTCATTTTACCACTCCCACTCCGATCCCGTCAACCATTGCCAGTTACCTCCAATTATCTGAAGGCTGCTCTTGTCGGTGCTCGGCGGCGTAAAGATCGCGCCTTCTTGAGAGGGAAGTTCGAGGTTCTCGTTCTGCATACCGTTCCTTCGGAAGGAAGCTGTTCGACTATGTCGAAGGGTCTATTCTGTAGGATGACCCTATAGGTCGGCGAATTCGAAGTTGAGATCATAGAAGACAATGGGCGCAGCACGACCGCTCGGAGCCTCACGGGGCACAACGGTTGATCAGATCTCGGCCCGGCCATTCATGACCTCGAGGTTGGCTGTGTTTAGGACCTGTGAGGCTCATTTCGTGGTCCGCCATACAAGCGCGGAAAACTACGGGCTCCAGGCATGGGTGGCTAATGCTAGGTCTAAAGGTGGCATCGTACACTGTTTATGAAATGGCCCCTCCCAGAAGAACGACGGTGTTTCGTGAAGACA
This sequence comes from Bacillota bacterium, assembly GCA_012842395.1. Lineage (NCBI taxonomy): Bacteria > Bacillati > Bacillota > Bacillota bacterium. Next base: position 12,557 of record DUSX01000036.1, on the reverse strand, counting down.
CTCAGAGAATATGCCATTATTACGTGCGGTGTAGTTCTCCTTGCCATAGGGCTGCACTTCTTCCTCATACCGGCAGAGCTGGCGGCTGGCGGAGCGATGGGCATCAGCATGCTGATAGGACACTACGTTACCTCTCTGGACATCGGGTTGCTCATGCTCCTAGTGAATATCGCACTTTTCTTCATAGCTTTTGTCGCGTTGGGCGTCGGATTCGGAACCAAGACGATCTACGCAAGCCTCGGCTTATCAGCTTTGGTCTGGCTCCTCGAGAGACTTCTTCCTCTGCACGAGCCATTGACCAGCGATCTTCTCGTGGCGGCGCTCATAGGCACCGCGGTATCAGGCGCGGGAATGGGAGTGATCTTCAACCAGGGCGCTTCTAGCGGAGGCACAGATATATTGGCCAAGATAATAAACAAATACACCCATCTGGATATCGGGAAGTCCCTCCTGGTGACGGATGCTGTCATAACTCTTCTCGCCGCCAGCGTCTTCGGCCTCGAAAAAGGTTTGTACGCGCTCCTTGCTGTCATCTTCAACGGATCCGTCGTGGATTACACAGTGCAGGGCCTCAATGTCGCCATGCAGGTTTTCATAATGACATCGAGACCCGACGCCATTGCAAGATTCATCATGGATCAGCTTGAAAGAGGGGTCACGCTCTTTCGCGCGCAGGGAGGGTACTCAGGTAGGGAGCTCAATGTCATCTACACGGTGTTGAACAGAAGGGAGTTTGTGTCCTTAAAGAACTTCATCATGCAAGAGGATCCGAAGGCCTTCGTGACCGTCAGTCACGCTCACGAAGTCCTTGGAGAGGGCTTCAGGGCCATGGGCTCAACTTGAACGCGAAGAATAGGAGAAGACGTAAGTTCCCTTCTTCAAGCCGTCAAGGACTACTCCAAACGATATGCCACGGCAGGGGGTGAGAGCGATGGGTAAGCTCCTGGACTCGACGACCCTTGGATTCCTGGGAGCTTCCTTGATCCTTTTTGCGATCGTCTGGGGGATAAAAGGGCCTGCGCCTGCCTTATCCGGGCTTAAAAGCGGTCTTGCGCTCTCCCTGAGGTACGCTCTTCTCATCATATCATCCATGGTCTTGGCAACGCTCTTCCAGACTCTCGTCTCAAGAGAGTTCATCACGCGCCATCTTGGCGCTTCTTCCGGGTGGCGTGGGATAACCCTGGGCTCCCTGATAGGGGCGCTCTTTCCGGGGTCGCCGTATGCGGCGATGCCGCTCTTTGCCACGTTGATGCAAATGGGCGCAGGCATCCCCACCGGGGTGGCCATGGTTTGCGCATGGGGCCTTCTTTCCATAGGACGCCTGCCCTTCCAAGCCGCGGTGATGGGAGGCAGGTTTACCGCAATTCAAGTCGCAAGCACGTTGCTGCTGCCGTTCCTTGCAGGCATCCTTGCCTGGGTGATCGGATCTCTCCTTTGAGCGTGTGCCACGAGCCAAGTATGGCGCCACAAGTTTTCACCCCTTTGTTGACGGAGTAAGGGTTGCCGGCGCTTGCACGACGGGGCGTGGAGAATTCGGCAGGCTTGCGCGCCGAATTCGAACGAGGCGCGCCGCAAGCGCGCCGTCCCCGGAGGGCAACACCGGCAACCCTGGGCAGGACCCCTCCGCCGAAAAGTAGCGCGAGCTTGTGGCGACATACCTAGACGGACCTCATTTCCACTACTCGATGCCTCGACGACCTCTTATGACGACGCTTGAGCGACTTGTAATCTCGCCATGGCCGTGATTGCAGTGATTGACGTAGGCTCGCAACGGGAGCGTGGAGTGTCCTGGCTGCGGCTCGGTTGCCAGCCCTTCGTCAATATGGTACACTCAGGCTGACGCCGGTGGAAGCGCCGGTAGGATGCGTCGGTCGCCAAGCGAGGGAACGCCGGTCCTCGTCCTCACCCTCTCTTGGGTGCCGCAATTAGGGAGAACGCTCTCATGAAGAACCAGATGTCGCATCCCGTCCCGTTGCTGTCGGCACGCGATGTTTCCAAGTATTTCGTGCTTCACGAGACCCTCCTCGCCCGGTGCCTGGCCGGGGCCAAGGACCGCACCGTCAGGGCCGTTGACGGGGTGAGTCTGGACGTGTACCCCGGCGAGACTCTCAGCCTCGTCGGCGAGTCGGGCTGCGGCAAGAGCACGTTCGGACGCACGATCGTCGGCCTGTACGAGCCCACCTCAGGCGAGGTCACGTTCGAGGGGAAGCCCATAACCGGGCCGCACGCCATGCCCCGGCGTCACCTTCGGCGCCACGCGCAGATCATCTTTCAGAATCCCTATAGCTCCCTCAACCCCCGTCACACGGTGCGCAGGATCCTCGGAGTCGCCCTCGCCGCACGCGGGGTGCCCAGCGGCGAACGCGAGGCAGAGACCATGGCCCTCCTCCGCCGGGTAGGCCTGCGCGAGGACCACATAGACAGGTACCCGCACCAGTTCAGCGGCGGACAACGCCAGCGTATCGGCATTGCGCGGGCGCTTGCGATGCGCCCCAGGTTCGTGGTGGCAGACGAACCACTCTCGTCCCTGGACGTCTCGGTGCAGGCTCAGATCATCAACCTCCTACAGGGGCTTCAGGACGAGTTCGGGCTCTCGTACCTTTTCATCACCCATGATCTCCGAGTGGTCTACCATATCAGCCACAGGGTCGCCGTCATGTACCTCGGACAGATAGTTGAGGTGGCTCGCACCGACGAGCTGTTCGAGAACCCCCTCCACCCATACACGCAGGCCCTTCTGTCGGCGATCCCCAGCATAGAGCGACGCGGCCGTCGCCGGCGGATCGTCCTCGGAGGAGCGGTGCCCACTCCAATCGATCCCCCGCAAGGCTGCCGCTTTCATCCGCGTTGCCCGCGCCGCAGGAGAGAATGCGAAGTAGAGGCCGCGGCGCTCCGCGAGGCCGGAGGAACGCCCGCTGGACAGGCTGAGGCAGTGCCGCCGGGCGCGTTGCCGCTGTCACTGCCTGGCGTGCTGCCGCCTGATGGCCATTTCGTCCGCTGCCACCTGGCGTCCGCCTGAGGCCCGGAGGGATCCGGGCTCGCCGGGTCTCGTCCCCCGTCCTGCCCAGACTGAGTATGGTGCCATAAGTTTTCGTCTTCCTTCTTGACGGCGCTAGGGTTGCCGGTGCTTGCACGACGGGGCGTCGAGAATCCGGATGTCTCCCGCGCCGAATTCGAACGAGGCGCGCCGCAAGCGCGCCGTCCCCGGAGGGCAACACCGGCGACCCTGGGCAGGACCCCTCCGCCAAAAAGTAGCGCGAGCTTTTGGCAACATACCTAGGCCCGGGCTCGCTCAATTGCTCGATTCCATGGCAGCGCGGGATACACAAGGGGTAGACAACGAATGAGCGTCACCGCGCCTCGGTGCGCGACGACGCGGCACCATCGGCCCACCAGCTCGGCCCGGCCGGCCCGACCACGCACGGATCACGTGGGTGCACCAGCCAGTTTCGCGAGCAAGCCAATGCCGCGCCACAGGCTGTAGCCCAAGAACCCGGCCGCTGTCGCGAATGCAGCCCCTGTCTTGACCTTGCCTGTCTCCTCGTCGATGCTCTCGCACGCGATCCCGAGGTCCATGGGCGCCGAGACAAGGAATTCCACCGCGCACCGAAGAGCGTTCGCATCACATGCTCCGGTGGTCTCGTAAGCGGAGACTTCGGCGAGGATGCAATTGGCCGCGGCCATGGGCCATGGGTGCGGCGCATGGGCTGAAGAGGGACCAGCAAAGCGCCCCTCAATGAAGTAGGGGTTGTGGGAAGACCGTATCCAGCGCCTGGTGTTAGCCAAAACCAGGGCCTCATCCTTGGTCAGGCCGCAGCCGTAGTAGCCGTAGTAGCCCACGAGCTCGAGGCTCCCAGGTGGGTTATCATAGAGCTCTATCCCCGTGCGTCGCACGACCGACGACGCGGGCATGGCGCCTGCATCCGCGCTTGCATCTCCGCTTGCGTCTGCGTCTATATCTGCGTCCGCATCTGCGCCTGTGCCCACGCTTCCGCTGCTTCCGCCGAGACCCGCTCTTGCGGTCGCCGTTGCGCATGAGGCTGGCGCGAGGTCCACCGCCCACGCGTACATCGGCCCAAGGGGACCGTCCACCACGCAGTACCGGCGCACGGCCTCGACGACGGCCTCGGCGGCGCAGCGCAGCCGACGTGCCTCCTGCCTGAGCCTTTCCCGCGAGGTCTCATCGCGAGCCAACGAGGAGCGCCCTTCAGCCATACCGTCGAGGACAGCGGCCGCGACGCGCCACGCCTTCACAAGGAGCACGTTGTCGTACGTAAGGAACGGAAGTTTCACCTGATCGTCCGAAGGATCGAGGAAGGTCCTGCCTAGAACGGGCGCGCCGTCATCCCTCCGAAGAGTCCACATATCGATCTCCGAAAGAACGCGCCTCATACCGTCCTGTATCTCCGGCATCTCCACGACCTCGAGGTCAGAGGTCGCGTCGAGATACGTCCCGAGACCCACCAGGAAGGCCGCAGCCTCATCCAGCTCGAATCCGGGATAGAGCGAACGCCCATCGGTGTATTGAGCGTGATCCCCGACATGTCTCGTACCTACCAGAAACGAGTAAACCAGCACCTCCCGCGCCCGGGCACGGTCAACGAGCACTAGCCCGGGGAGGGCCCACAGCAGCACATCCCTCGCCCAGAACGCGGCGCTCACATAGTAACGCGGGCTTCGCGAGGTGACGGCGACGACCTCCTCCGAATCGAGGGTTTTGCCGGTCGCGAAAAACCTGCAGAAAAGGAGGTTTCTGTTGACAACCCCCTCCTCTCTTCCCCCGCGCCGGCCACGCACCTCTACCCGGTGCTCCGCAAGCCACCTCCTGGTTTCCGCCTCGAGAGCCTCCCACCCTCGTCGTCTCAAATGCACGCCGGTCGTGCGTGCGCCATCCGCCTCCCTGTTGAACGCCACATAAAACGCCACGGCGGCACGGTCCCCCGGCGCGAGGGTGACACGCCTCGTGGCGTTAACGACAATGGGCGCACTCCCGGTGCCGTCGCGGGCCCGCCCGCGCACCTCTGTCTCCCCCTCTTGCGCAAGGCCGTGCATCTCCAGGCGGTCGAAGTCGCCTGAAGCATTCAACGCGAACGCAAACACTGGCAAAGGGCCCAAGGCCTCCGCCACCACACCGTGGGTCCAGCGGTCGTACCTGCACCCGCGGACAACGGGAAGCTCGCGCGAGGTGAATACCCGTATTCCCGTGTACCCCCATGTCAGCCGCACACCGAGTTCTGCCTGGACCGTCTGTTGCCTTGACCGATCGTCGCCCTCTGCGCCCCGGCCACCATCCCCGCCAGCCGCTCCAGCCACTGGGATGGGCTCCTTCTCCGTGCCAACATCCGACGGCTCGCTTCTCCCACGCCCAAGCCTCTCGACCTCGAGCACATAACAGAATCCCTTTTCGTCAGGAGGAGCCACTATGCGGGCGCGGAGCCGCCATTCTCGAGCGCCGGGCTCGCCCGTCCACGAGAATGCCGGCATCCAATCCCCTTCAAGGCTGAAGTCTGGGCACCCTGCGCGCTCCTCAAGGTTCACGGGCACCTCGTTCCATATGAACACGGGTGTGAGGAACGGCACCTGCGCCGAGGGATTCCGGTCACAAGGCCCAGGCGCGTCCAAGCGATCCCCGCCGTCCCGGCAGCGAGCGGCGCCGCCCGCACCCGCCCCCCTCACCTCGATGAGCCCGGCGCAGCCTGCATGCAGGAACGTCACGCTATGGACCCGGCCCCAGGCGTCGATCTCCGGCAGCGACACGAAATCGTTGCCTGTCGCGGCGACGACGGAGTCTTCCCGGAATTCCTCCGGCACGGTCATGATGCGCGCTGGGTCGGCTCTGGGCTCCATATCCACCCGCCCCATCACGCTGGCGCAGCGCAGGCCCCCTTGGAAGTCGTCGGAAGCCCTCGGAAGGCGAGAGAAAGCGAAGGAAAGCGAGGAACAACGAGGGAAGGTGAGCGCCACGGGCATCCGACGCTCAGCTCTGGTCAGCCGACCCGGTCGCGCGGGGCCCACCCCCGTCTACCTCGGCTGGTTTGGCCTCCGCCTTCACCCTGCGCACAGCCTCATCGAAATAGGCCTTGTCTATCTCGAACCCCACGAACGGCACATCGAGCCTAACGCACGCGATGGCAGTATTACCGATGCCCAGGAAGGGATCGAGCACGAGCTGACATCGACTTACGCCGTGTAACCTTATGCACATCTCGGGCAGCCGCGGCGGGAACGTCGCTGGGTGAGGCCTGTCCTTCTCTCGCCTCGTGATCGTGTCATACGGGATGAACCAGGTGTTCCCGCGGCACCGCACGCCCGCGCCGGCGTTCTTCCAGCGCCCGACGTTGGACCTGTCCTGGTACGGGACGCCGATGGCCAACCGGTCCAGCGGCACCCTGCCGGTCTTCGTGAAATGGAGGATGTACTCGTGACAATCGTTGAGAAAGCGCCGGCCGTTGATGGGTTTGTAGTGGCCCACCGCGACATCTGACACTATCGCGCCGTAATCGCCCACGTCGGCCTTGGAGATGGCGATGGACTTCACCCAGTGGATCACGTTCTGGAGCTGGAAAAGCCCCCGCATCACCCCGGCCACGTCAAACGGGACCCACGGATCCGTGGGTTTGGACCCCACATTCAGGAACAGCGACGCATCGTCGGACATCACGTCCCGCACCGCGGCCGCCCACTCCGCAGTCCAGGCCAGGTAATCACGCCTGTCAATCGCGTCGTCGTATGTACCGTAGCGGACGCCCAAATTGTAAGGGGGCGACGTCACCACTACGTCGACGCTCCCCGGCGCGAGGCGACGCCTCATTCCGGACACACAGTCCTCGAGATAGAAAACCCAGCGCACCTCGCGCCCGCCGCGGCGCGCGACGACGCTTTTCACGCGGTCGACCTCTCCGGGATTCACGAGTACACCTCGCCTCGGTACAACGCCCGTCTCCGGCTTGGCCTCATCCTCCTCAGCGCCGTGCGGGCGCGGAAGGGGCTGTCCTCGCCGGGCAGGCCCTTCGAAGGCGCTCCAGAATCGCAACCCATCCCCACAGCGGCGCCACGCTGACATACCCGTGTCACGACGGCACGGCATTTCACACCGCTCGCCGCGAACGTTGCCGCCATGGCCTTGGCCACCCTCTGAGGGTCCTGTTTCGCGAAAGCGACGACCGACGGCCCCGACCCGCTCAAGGCAGCCCCAAGCGCCCCCGCCCGCATCGCCGAGGCGAGCACGTCATCCATCCCAGGCACGAGAGCCGACCTATAGGGCTGATGAAGCTTGTCGGCCATGGCGTCGCCCAGGAGGTCGAGCCTGCCCGACGCGATCGAGGCCACGAGGAGCGCGGTCCGACCGATGTTGTAGACCGCATCCGCCAGCGTCACGCTCTTAGGCAAGACCCGCCTCGCGACCTCAGTGGGCACATGGAAATCGGGTATGACGATCGCCAGGTGAAGATCGGTAGGAACGCCCATTTTGATGTAGCGCAGGCGGCCGCGCTCATCGGCCACGCTGACCACGAGCCCTCCGAAAAGCGCGGCGCCGACATTGTCCGGATGGCCCTCTATGTCTGCAGCGAGCCGGAACAGGTCGTCGTGATTGAGGGGGAATCCGGCAAGGGCGTTGGCACCCACGAGCCCCGCCACGATGGCCGCAGCGCTTGATCCGAGGCCGCGCGAAACCGGAATCCTCTGATGAACGTGAATCCGCAGGCCCGGCACTGGCAGCCCCACCTCCTCGAAGAAGGTGGCCGCCGACCGCGCCACGAGATTCGTCCAGTCCACCGGCAGGTCCCTGCTATCGCCGAGGACGGTGATCTCCAGGCCTGTGGTGCTAGTAGTGCCCATCCTCACCACGTTGAAAAGCTCAATGGCCATCCCCACGGCGTCAAAGCCTGGCCCGAGGTTCGCCGTGGAAGCCGGCACGCGGACTTCGACCACTTCGGCCACGAAGATCACCTTCCTCCCTTGACAAGACTTACGCGTCGCAAGGCAGCAGCACTCGCGGCTATCCGTTTGAGATGTTAGGACGGCAGAGCCCCGGCCGTCGCGAGGATAGCCTCCACCGAGGCTGTGTCCGGCTCGGACACAAACGGCTGTGCCCCGAGCTGCATCATGGCGTCCGGGTCTTTCAAGCCGTGACCGGTCAGGACACACACAACTGTGGCGCCATGCCGGCCACGGAAATAGCCCCGGCGCGCCAGCTTTAGCACGCCGGCAACCGACGCCGCGGACGCGGGCTCTACCAGGACCCCTTCCCTCGTCGCCAATAAACGGCATGCGTCCAGGATCTCTTCGTCCGTCACGCTCTCTATCAGCCCGCCTGACTCGTCCCTGGCCGCGACCGCGCTCTTCCAGCTCGCAGGGTTTCCGATCCTTATCGCCGTCGCTATGGTCTGCGGCCGCTCGATGGGCCGGCCCTCAACTATGGGCGCGGCTCCAGCCGCTTGGAATCCGAGCATGCGCGGGACGGACGCGACCTTCCCCCGATCCCTATACTCGCGAAAGCCCTTCCAATAGGCGGTGATGTTGCCTGCGTTCCCGACGGGGATCGCCAGGTAATCCGGCGCGTGCCCCCCAAGCTGGTCGCACACCTCGAAGGCCGCGGTCTTCTGGCCTTCGATACGGTCCGGGTTGAGGGAGTTGAGGAGCGCGATCCTGTGTCGCGCCACCAGCTCGCGGACGACCCGAAGGGCCTCATCAAAGTTGCCCTTGACGGCCACGACAACTGCCCCGTGCGCTATCGCCTGCGCCAGTTTTCCCGCGGCGATCGCAGCCTGGGGAATGACTACCACAGGCCGTATTCCGGCCCTCGCGCAGTACGCCGCTGCGGAGGCCGACGTGTTGCCGGTGGACGCGCACACCGCGACCCGGTAGCCTGCCTCCCGTGCCTTGCTCACTGCATAAGCCATGCCCCTGTCCTTGAAAGACCCAGTGGGGTTGAGGCCTTCGTACTTGAGGTAGACCCGCGGCGTTTCGCCGCCCGACCGGGCGGCATCGGCTGCACCGGCGGCATCAGCCAGGAGCGGCTCCGCCGGGCTCATGGCAGTGCCGGAGCCCGCCGCCGCCTGCGCCTGCGCTTGCGCTTCCCGCACGGCTTCGGAGACGGCGCATGCCTCAATGAGAGGCGTTCCACCCTCCCCGAGCGTGACAACGGCGTTCGGGTCGACCCGAGGCAGCCATTCGCCGTACCTCGCGATGATTCCCTTGGAGCGCTCGTGTTCAGGCGCGGCCCGCATACGCACACTATCTCCCTTCAATGCCAGGACCACCCCAGCGGTTGGAACGTCCGGAACGCGGGGAAATGTCCATCCGCGGCATGTATTACTGCATGTATTACTGGACATTTTACCACGACTGAGCGGGTAATGCCATAGGGGGGAACGGGTTTGAAAGCAAGAGCCGTCCATCGGCGCCGGCCCGCCCGGGTCGGAGCGATAGGACCTCGTCCGGGCTTGGCGAGGCGCGAAGGCACGTAGCCCGTGCGCGCGTGCGACGCGGGGATGCGGGTCCCCGGCATTACGCGGCATTCAACTACAACGTAGACCGGCGCTCTACACCGCCACACCGCCGGCGCCGCCGATGCACGGCGGACGCCACACGGCGCAGGATCTTCAGCGCGGTATCAGCAGCGAGCCAGGCTTCGGGAACCTTCAACGCCCACACGAGGACCGCATAGCACACAACGCCCACGGCGACCGACCCGAACAGGCGCAGCCCCTGGGCTAGGACGCCTGCCCCGGGCGCACAGGCCTCGAGCGCCGGGTGCACAACCTGCACCACCGCCCCCATCCCTGCTGAAGCCACAAGAACGCGCCAGAGCGAGCTCAGGATGGAACGACCCCCGATCCCTGGAGAGAGCTCTGGCCCAAGCCTTTCGAGTCGCTCCACGTGAGACCGGGGCCAAGAGGCACCGTCGCCGCCCCGGCGGTCGCAGGATGCCGCTTGGGAAGCCTGGTCCGCGGCCTCCGACGTCACGCCAGTCTCCGGGCGAGCCGCCGCGCTGAGCGCGAGCGCCCGCACGAGTGCGCGGAGCTTCCACAGCAACACGGCCACGCCGAACACGCCCGCAAGTGACGTGCCCAAGGCCAGGCCTCCGTGCTTGAGAGGCCCGACCAGAATGAGATTCGCCGCGATGTTCACCGCGACGCTCGCGGCCCCGACGATCATGGGAGTAGTGGTATCTTGAAGCGCAAAAAACGCCCGGTTCGCCATGTCGCGCAGCGTGAACACACCCACCCCCACGCAAAAGAAGAGGAGCGCCCAGGCCGTGGCCTCCGTGGCACGCGCGTCGAACGCACCTCTCTCGAACGCCAGCCGAACCAGCGGCACTCGAAGGACGGCCATACCGACAGCCACCGGGACACAAACGAAGTTGATCATCTTCGCGGCCTCGGCGAACGCCCGCCCGAACCGCGCGAGGTCGCGGGCAGCCGCAAGGCTCGCCAGCGTGGGATACATGACCGTGACGATGGCAAGCCCGAAGATCCCCGGGACCAGCCCCATCAGCCGATTGCCGTAGTTTAGCGCCGCCACGCTCCCTTCTGCAAGGCCCGACGCAAGCACCCGGTCCACAACGAGGCCGAGCTGGCCTACGGCAGTGGCCACAAGCACAGGCCCCACGAGCGCTCCGATGCGCCGCAGCCCGGCGTCGCGGAGGTCGAGGATGGGTTGCCATCTGTATCCAAGCCTGACGAGCGCTGGCACCTGGAGAAGGGCTTGGGCGCCCACTGCCGCTACAGTGCCGGCGGCTACTGCTCCGATGCCGAACGCGGGCCCAAGCACGAGGATGGACGTTATCAAGATCGCGTTGAAAGCGAGGCTGACAAGGGCGGGCGCGGCGAAGTTGCCCTCGGTCTGCAGCATGCCAGTGAAGACGCCTGAGAGACCCTGAAACAAGACCATCGGGAACATCACACGGCTCAATGACACGGTAAGGGAACGGACCGGCCCCTCGAAACCCGGGGCCACAAGTCGTGTGAGGAGACCCGCGAGGGCTTCGCCCAGGACGATGCAACCGATGGATAGAAGGAGCGTTGCGTTGATGACGGAGTTCGCCATCCGAAACGCCGCGCTGCGCCCCCGCTCCTGTTTCACCTGAGAGAACACGGGAATGAACGTGTTGCCGAGCGCAGCACCAACGGCCGAGAAGACGAGCATCGGTATGGTCTGTCCGACAAGGTACGCATCGGTCAAGTAGGTTGCCCCGAACACGGCGGCGAGTGACGTCTCCCGCACGAAGCCCAACACCTTGCTCACAACAGAGACAAACGCGATTATGCCTGCGGCTTTGAACAAACCCTCGCGAGATGCCAAAGAACGACCCCCATCCTGAAAAGCCTCTTTCGACCCCCGAGAGTTTCGCCGCATAGACCGCGGATTCCTTCGTGTTCAGCGAGACAGGACACGCCATTGGCGGCTCTCGAGAATTTCTCCTGCGGGGAGGAACACGTTCCCGCCGGTGTGGTAGAATAGAATTACAGAAGGAAGGTGGTTGCGGTGCTGGAAATGAAGGTCCTGAGCGTCATCGCTGAGGCAAGCAGCGGCTTCTCGATGCTGCTCACCGACATGGACCAGAAGGTGATCCTACCCATCGGCATCGGACCCTTTGAAGCGCAGTCCATAGCCATCGCGGTACAGGGCGAGGAGCCGCCGCGCCCGCTGACGCACGATCTCCTGAAATCAGTGTGCGAGAGCGTCGGCGCGGCCGTTCAGAAGGTCGTGATCACCGACGCCAGAGAGGGCGTTTTTTACGCGGAGATCCATCTCCAACAGGATGGTAAGTCCCTCGTGCTCGACTCGCGTCCGAGCGACGCCGTGGCGCTCGCCGTGCGCTGCGGCTGCCCCATCTATATGTCCCCAAAGCTGGTAGAGTTCACGTACAAGTTCGAGGACATCGTCACCCAGGAGTGAGTCTTTCTGTTCCATCATCTGCTTCCATGATTCCGTGACAACGCCTGCCCCGACCTGCCGTTCGCCTGATGACAGCATTATCGAATCCCCCACCTGCTGCATAGCTCGCCCCAAGACCGGGAAACGACGCCATCAGAGCCGTCCATCCCGGGCGGGCGGCGGTGTACGGCCCGCGCACAGCTCAACCCAAGTGCGAGAGACCACCAATTCCGAGGTTCACACGATGCCGACACAGGCGGTCGGCTCTCCTGCTGTCGGTCTTTCCGCGTCGCAGGCAACTGCTGAGTCCCGGCTTTGGTTATCTGTGGTTATCCATACAGGCGTATATGCTGCCACTGTCCAGCACCCTATAGGATGACTCGAGACCAATTCCTTCCGATAACGGCGGGCTTTTGGAGGAATTTATCGATATGCGTCGAATATCACGACAGAAGGATGGGTTGGAGCTGCCAATAACGCCTCCCGAAGCCAGATTTACCAGTTCATTTGTTAAGACAACGAAGTCGAGGGGTTGTACGGTCATAATGGCGTACGCGGTCGGTCTGTGCAGCAGCAGCTTGTTGGCCACCGGAGAATATACCCCGGCGGGTACATGTTTACAAGGGCCTACCGCTTTGCTGTTAGCAGTATCCCCCCCCCCCCCCCCCCCCCCC
>DUSX01000035.1 GCA_012842395.1 Bacillota bacterium | reverse complement strand
TTGTGGGTAAGGCCGGAGAGGTATCTTGAAGTGCTCGACACTTTGGAGAAAAAAGCCCCGTGACACGGGCGCGCGTCCAACTCCCCGGTGCAGGATTCGTCGGACGCGCGCCCGTGTCACGGGGCTTTTTTCTCCAAAGTGTCGAGCACTTCAAGATACCTCTCCGGCCTTACCCACAACAGCTTGAGCTGGTCCCAGAATGTGGCCTGCCACTCCCCGCCGATGGTGTCGTCCATGTCGGCCAGCGCCACGCGGCCGGTGAGAAGCTCCGCCACCCCCCTGTCCACAGGCGGGTACGCATCGAGAGGTACCTTGACGTACGTGGCGATGTGTCCACCCTGGGCGACCTGAACCTCCTGCCCCTTAGTGGCGAGGAACCGGATGAGTTTCTTCGCTTCCTCGGGGTACTTCGTGTACTTGGGCACGAAGGCGTAGTCCGGGCCGAAGACTATGCCGCGCGCCCCGGGCAGTGAGAAGACGCCGAGGTCGCTCGGGTCCTTTACCATGCTGGTTATCCAGCTCCCCATGAAGTACAACGCATAGTCGCCCTGCCACCACAGTTCGACGGCCTGGGTCCACTCGATGGGTTCGCTGAAGTACTTCGCCTTGAGGAGCGGCACGATCCTTCCTTCGAAGATGCCTTTCACGACCGGATCGGTCCAGGCGATCTTGCCCTCCGTGAGCTCCTTATGCAGCTGCGGCCCGCCGAATGTTGCGATGAAATGCTCGGTCACGTCGGAGAGCGGCCAGCCAACGCTATCGCCGCTCACGATGGGCGCCTTGACCCCAGGGATCTTTGCTATCTTATTGAGGAGCGCCACAAACTCCTCCCATGTGGTGGGCGGGGTCAAGCCGTGCTTTTGGAAGAACGATTTGCGGTACCAGAAGCCGGGTTTCACCTTGCCAGTGTACGCTATGCCGTAGAGCTTGCCTCCCGCCTTGAGGCTATCCAGAGCACCCGGCAGGTAGTCGGAGTCCTTGATGAGGCCGGTGAGGTCCAACGCGTGGCCAGCCTCTCCCTGCTTGGCTATGAACCATGCCCACATGAAGATCACATCACCGGGGGTAGTCTTCGCTGAGAACTGGGCTGGCAGTTGCGCCGACAGGTCCTCGCTACGGTAAATGCGGTAGTCGACCTTTATCCCCGTTTCCTTCTCGAATGCCTGGAGAACCGGCAGGAACGCTTTCATCTCCGCCCCTGACCAGGGGCCGATGCATGTCAGAGTCTTGGTGTCGGCGGCAAAAGCCCCACACGTAGCCACGAGGAACACCATGCAAGCCACAAGCACAATCCTCTTGAACACGCTCTCTCGCCCTCCTCCTTCGTTGAGACGCGGGTGTTATGGCAATGCGACGACCACCGGCTCCGAGACTTATGACCGTTCTGAGAACACGCGCCCTCCCTGGCGTCACCTCCCTGAACCAGGATGTCCTTCCCATGAAATCGGGACGTCGTTCCCATGATGCCCGCCGCCGCGCCCGCTCTCCCTCGGAGCTGGGGTTGTGGGAGACGCTGGGGCCCGCAAGGATGCGGCTCGGGTGCTTGCAACCGATTGCACAGGCGCAGAATCCGCCAGATCTCGCTGCCTTCCCGGCATTGACCCAGGACGAGCTCGATTCTGATACAACCGGTTGCACAAACCACAAAACGATGATTCGCCACAGAAGACCAGATTCCTCCCTTTCAGATGCCCCTTTGGGATCTTTTTGCGATGCAGGTTTACACGACGCGCGATCTGAGGGGATCCATAGATGTCCAAACTGGAACCCGGAAAACGGGTCTGCGTTCGGTTCGGCGGTCCACCGTTTGGGAAAAGCACGGAATGCGCGAAGCTCCGTTGTGGTTTTGGGGTCGGTCACCTGTAGGAGTAGGAGGCGTCACTCGTTGCGGAAAGGGGCGCAAACGGGCCCGAAGAGTTGCAGCAACAAGGAGTCCGCCGAAGGACGACCCCCGGCCCGCTTAGCGGTGGCGAGCCGGAGGTCACGCCCTGTCGTGCGGCGACGGATTTGCGCCGCGCCAGACGCCCGACGGTCATTCGTTCCTGTCATACCACCCCGCGGGCGCTGGGGGCAGGCCTCGGCTTATTCTACCTGACGGTCATTCGTTCCTGTCATACCACAGTAGCCTGTGGAACCTAAGGTTGCAGACCTCGCCCTCCGCTCTGGCAGCGCAGCGCCGTTGCTTCTGCACGCGGATCTCTACCTTTCCGACTTTGACTCTGTAATCCACGATGCTGCCGAGGTATGAGGCCCTGCTTATCACGCCCCTGACGCCGCCGGCCCCGGCCTCGACGAAATCGATCTCGGACGGCCTGCAAGCCACCGTCACCAGCCGGTCTTTCACTTCGGGCGGGATGCGGTCGGAAATGGGGCCGGCCTCGCGGCTACCCTCCACGTACACCTGGCCGTCGATTACCTCCGCCGGGATGAAGTTGGAGAGCCCGATGAACCCGAATACAAACTTGTTCGCGGGCTTGGTATATACCTCCAGAGGCGTGCCGACCTGCTGAACCTTCCCGTGGGACATCACCATGATGCGGTCCGAGAGCGCCATCGCCTCTGACTGGTCGTGGGTCACGAAGATGATCGTGAACCCCAGCTTCTTTTGAAGGTCTTTTATCTCGAACCGCATCTCCTCCCTGAGCTTCGGGTCCAGGTTCGACAGGGGCTCGTCGAGCAGCATCACCTTCGGGTTGAGGGCTATGGCCCGCGCGAGGGCGATTCGCTGCTGCTGGCCTCCGGAGAGCTCGCCGGGGTAACTTCTCTCGTGATTGAGAAGGCCGGTGTACTGCAAAGCCCGCCGGGTGCGCTCCGCGATCTCGGCTTTGGGTAATCTCCTCACCTGCAGAGGAAACGCCACGTTGGTGAAGACGTTCAGGTGCGGCCACACGGCAAACGCCTGGAACACCATGGCGAAATCTCGCTTTTCCGGGGGCACGTAATACCTCCTGTAGCTTGAGGAGAACACCTCGTCCTGGACCCGGATCTCTCCTTCATCGAGGTCTTCAAAACCGGCGATCATGCGCAGCGTGGTGGTCTTGCCGCAGCCGGACGGCCCGAGGAACGAGAAACACTCGCCCTTCTCAACCTCGAGGTTGAGTTTGTCCACCGCGACTACGTCGCCGAAGTGCTTAGTGACGTTTGTGAGCTGCAGATACGCCATGTGTCTACCCCAGCCTTTCCTTTGTGCCGAGCAGTCGCCTGATGAGCGTCTCGCCCGTGATGATGATCACGAGAGCAATCGATGCCAGCGCCGCCGAGTACACGGTCTCGCCGTCTTCGTTCAGGGCGTAGATGGCTACGCCGATCGTGCGCGTCGTGGGCCCGTACAGCAGGACCGACGTCGTCAGCTCTCTCAAGGCTGGCAGGAAGATGAGGAAGAACGCCGAGATCATGCCCGGTTTGATGAGAGGCAGCACCACATCCTTCAGAGACTGCCAGTGGGTTGCGCCGCACGCCCGGGCCGCTTCCTCAAGGGAGTTGTGCACTTGCTCGAGCGCGGCCGAGTTGGACTTGATCGAAAACGCCATGTAGCGCGCTATGTACGCGACGAAGATGATCCAGGGCGTGTTGTAGAGGTTTATTCCAAATCGGCCGCTCCACATCAAGATCACGCCAAGGGCGACGACGGTGCCGGGGATCGAGAAGGGCAGCACCCCGAGGAATTCCAGCACGAACTTCCCTCGGACCTTCATTTTCACTATGACGTAAGAGATCATCGTTCCTGCCAGCATAGTGACGAAAGCTGCCCCGAGCGAGAGCACCACGCTGTTTCTGATGGCGTCCTTGGTGGCCTTCCATCCGAGGATGTACTTGAAGTTCTTGAGCGTCATGTTCTTGAGAGCAAGGGGCAGACCGTAAGTTTTCAAAGCGCCTATCAGGAAAACCGTGACAGTCGGCATCACGACGGTTATGAGGATGTATACGATGCTTATTATGAGCAGGGGCATTTTGAGGCCCCTAAGCTTCATGACCGTCGGTCGCACGCTCTTTCCCGCGATCACCTGGTAGCGGCCGCGCTTCAGGACGAGGTTCTGCAAGTAGAGGATGGTTGCTGCCGAGATGACGAGGATAGTTGAAAGCACCGTCCCCGTTCGGATGGCTTCGAAGCTTCCCGCGCTCGCGTAAAGCTTCTGGTAGATCAGGGTCGGGATGTTGAAGATCCCGCGTTCCATGCCCAGAATCGCCGGCACGCCGAAGTGGGCGAGAGAATACAGGGCTACCAGGAGCGCCCCTGCCACGACGCTTGGGGTGATGAGGGGCAGGGTGATCCGACGCGTGATCGTCGGGAGGTCTATTCCGGATATCCGGGCCGACTCCTCAAGGGTGGGGTCCATGCGTTCGAGCGCCCCCTCGACCTGCAGGAAGACGAACGGGAACAGGTACATCGTTTCTACGGCTATGATCCCGCCCAACCCGTAGATGTCGAAGAAGGGCCTGTCCGTCCCGAAGAGATTCATCAGGAAGACATTGAGATATCCGGCCCTGGGCGAGAGCAGGGCCTTCCAAGCAAGCGCCCCTATGAATGAGGGGAGCATGAAGGGGACGGTGAAGGCCACCTTCATAAGGCCTTTCATGGGTAGGTCCGTTCTGGCGATGAGCCAGGCGAAGAAAACACCCAAGATCGTGCTGAAAACGGTGACGCCCACCGCAATTATCAAGGAGTTCAGCAGCGCCTGGTAGGTATCAGGCCTGCGGAGGATCGTGACGATGTCGGCCACGTTCAGTCTGCCGTTGACCGTAAAGGCGTTCCAGAAGATCAGCAACACGGGCACTGCCACGAATATCACGAGGACGAGCACCGAGAGGGCCAAAAGGAGCTCGGCCACTCCGAACGCTCTGTGACGGCCCAAACGTGGTATTCCGGCAGAGCCTGGCACAAAGACATCCCGCGAATTGCTCATGCTGACACCTCTTCCGCTAAGCTATCCGCATCAAACCATTTCACGTCGCACAGCCGCAGGTGACACGTCTCTCCCTCGGAGAAAACCAGCCCGTTCGCGATGGCCTCATGAGTATCCTGCTCCACCCTGACCTCGTGCGGGCCTACTGTTATCAAGTAATCCAGCGTGGCGCCGAGGAAAGTGACGCGCTTTACGACTCCTTCCAACCCGTCCGGACTCCGTGATAGCTCCGCGTCCATCGGACGGAAGGCCATGACGATGCGCGGGGCGGACCTCAACTGGGCAGGGATCGCCCGGCCCACCTGCATTTCCGTACCCTGGACGTATGCGACGTCGTTGTGGACTTGAACCGGCACCAAGTTCGCGACCCCCATGAACTTGAAGACGAACGCGTCCACTGGGTTCTCGTATACCTCCCTGGGGCTGCCTACCTGCCGGATCTTTCCGTTTTTGTCCAGGATTGCGATGCGGTCCGAGATGACCAGGGCGGTGTCCTGATCGTGAGTCACGTAGAGAATGGTGACCCCAAACTTCCTTTGGAGCTCCTTGATCTCGAAACGCATCTCCTCGCGCAGGTTCGCATCAAGGTTGTTTAAAGGCTCGTCCAGCAACATGACCTGTGGCCGCGATACGAGCGCCCTGGCTAGGGCCACCCTTTGCTGTTGGCCGCCCGAAAGCTGGTAGGGCATGCGTTTCTCGAGCCCCGCGAGGCCTACCTGCGAAATGGCTTCTCGCGTCCTCTCTTCGACCTCGCCCTTCGGCACCCTCTGGATGTGCAAGGGATACGCTACGTTCTCAAACACGGTCCTGTGAGGCCAGACGGCGTAATCCTGGAACACCACGCTGATCTTGCGCGTCTCCGGTGGAAGGGAGATTCTCCTTTCCCCGCTCGCCACCAGAGTGTCGCCTATGAATATCTGACCTTTGTCGGGGTTTTCAAAGCCCGCCACCTGTCGCAGAATCACCGTCTTGCCGCAGCCGGAAGGACCGAGAAAGGTGAAACATTCCCGATCTTTGATCGTGATGCTGAGATCTTTCAGCACTTCATGCCGGCCGTAACGCTTGCAGATACCCTCTAGTCGCACCTCAGCCATCTGCTCACCCCTAGACGCTCTTTAGGGTTTACGCCCTCCAGTGAAAGAGGACGAGCGCCCCGCAGCCCGGACGGCCCGGCGTCCGGCCACGGACCGTTGGGCCTGGGGCCGCGGGGCGCGTGTGCGCATGTGCCTACTTCGTCATAATGGCGGTGAACTGGTCAGCGATCTTTTCCTTCTCGCCGATCATCTTCAGGTAGTCCAGCGGGAACGCCCGCTTCACGGCTTCTTCAGGAGACACCAACCCGACGCCCTGCACGACCGGGACATCCTTGCGGATGGGCAGGGTGTAGCTGGCCGCGATGATCGCCTGCCCCTCCTTGGAGAGGAGGAAGTCGACGAACTTCTTCGCGGCGCTGAGGTTGGGCGTGCCTTTGAAGATCGCCACCGGGCTCGGGATCACCAGGATCTTGTCTGGGTACACGAAGCCCATTGGCGCGCCTTCCTGGATCTTGTTGATGGCGATATAGTCCACGGCTATGCAAGCCTTGAGGTCGCCCATGGCCACGTCATCGACGACTTGTCCGGATCCTTGACCCATCTTCGCCCCGTTCGCCCGGAGCCCCTTAATGTAATCCCACCCCAGGTTCTCGACGAGCATGGCGACGCTCACCATCGCTGTGCCGGAAAGGGACGGGTTCGCGATCCCGAAGCCGTCCTTGAACTGCGGCCCCAGGAGATCCTGCCAGGTCTTGGGCGCGACTTTCACCTTGTTGGTGTTGTAAGCGATGCCGAGCGTGCCGAGACGGGCGGGGGTGAAGCAACCGTCCGGGTCCTTGACCGGGCTGATTATGGACGCAGCCTCGGGGGAGACGTACTTCTCCAGGGCGCCCTGGCTCTTCAGCTGATAGAAGTCGGGGATCTCGCTGGTCCAAAGGACATCGACCATGAGCTTGCCGGACTGGCGTTCGGCGGCTATCTTCGCCATCAGCTTGCCGGCGCCGGCCGAGTAGTAGTCGAATTGGACTTCAGGATGCTTCTTTACAAATGCGTCGCGGATCTCTCCGATCAGCACCTCTTTCATTGAGGTGTACACGAGAAGCTTTTCCTTCGGAGCCGCGCTCGCCGACGTAATAGTGCCGACGAGGAGCGTTAGGGCGATGACAATAGTCAACAATCTCTTCATGGGCTCGATTCTCCCTTCCCGTGCATGATAGCAACTCGTTACCGCCGACCCTCACGCATGTACGATGATGTGCGGCTGGGCCGATCCCTGCGACATCCCCTGGCAGCGACCGAGTGACCAGAGTCGCGTCATATCTGGTCTTTTGGCACAGGCGACGTACTGAGCGACTACCGTGCGAGAACAGCCGGATATCCCCTCCTTTCACATTGTACAAAGTCTTCGAAACCGACCTCCCTCTGGGCGCGGAAACGGGCTCCCGGGATTAATGACGTGGGTCGGGAGGGTTCCGCGCATTCATAGAGTAACATCCGAACCCGGACGGTGTCCGCGTACGATGGTACTTTCTTGTGGCTGGCGTCCTCAAATGGTACTTTAGTACTTGGGTCCTCTCCCACAGGGGTCTGCTCCTGCTTGGCTCCTCGTTGTCTCTCCGGGATCCCCCATGGCGATCACGCCGCTATCGTGCGTGAAAACGGGATTCCGTGCATTTTGGGGGGAACCGGAAGGAGAGGGGCAGGTCAGGTGGGCCGCAAACGCTTGGAAGGGCCGCACGGAGCGAGGAGGTGCGAAACGGCGGCTCGCCGTGGCGGGTTCATTCAGTGTTCAGTGATGTTCATCCGAGCCCGACGGCTTCGTGCGGACGCGCGCGGCGTCGTCATCGTCTGATTCCTTCAGACCAAGGCCGGCCTCTACCGCCATCAGGGAGGCCTGAACGCGGTCGTGAACGCCCATCTTGAGATAGATGGTGCTGACGTAATTCTTGACGGTTTGCTCCGCCATGTGGACGAGCTCCGCGATCTCTCTATTGCTATATCCTTGAGCCAAGAAGCCCAGGATCTGTTTCTCGCGAGCAGTCAATTCGTCCAGCCACTGCGGGCTGGTCGAGCCCTGACCCGTGCTTCCTCCTCGTGCGCGCTGCGCCGTCGATTGCGCCCTCGCAGGAGCGAATCCCCCATACCGAAGCGTCGGGAGGCCCGCAAGCCCGGAGGCGCCTACAACCTGTGTCTGCATGGCCCCTCCCGACCGCTGCCGCAGCCAGGGCCACCACATTGACCACAAGACCGCGCTTGTGAGGCCGAAGGCTGCGAGGGCCGCGAAGAATGCCAGTGCATCCGCGGTCAAAGGGGGCCGGACGCCGCTATGGAGACCCGTCCTTGGTGAAACGGGCACGAGCAAGGTCCATTGAGTTTCCGGAATCGACTGGAAGATGATGAGGACGTCGGCGTCTCCGATCTTCCCGATGAATCTGCCGCGCCCGTTTTTGAGCTGCGGCGCCAGTCGTCGGCCGTCCTCGAACACCTCCGCGACTCCCTTGCCGATGTTGTCGGCGGCGGGCGCCGAGATGACGGTCCCGCGGTGGTCAGCCAAAAGCACATGGCTGCTCTTTACCGTCCCGATGGAGAAGTAGAAGTTCTCATCGAGGTACTTGGTCAGGAGCTCTCTCAAGTAGTCTTCTCTGATGAACATCACAAGCACGCCGAGGGGTTCTCCCGTGAAGAGGGTCTTGATCCTTCTTCCCATCATCACGTAATAGCGGTCGGACTTCCCTGTGCGCACGGACCCGATCCAGACCGCCTTGCCGTCCGCCCTCAGGATGGCCTGGTACGCTTCGGAGGCCCGGAAAGACCTGATGAACTCGATTGAAAGCGATTCGCCCATCGTGAGGGCCTTTCGATGGGTGTTGTGCTCGTCCAGGAACAAAGCGTCCTGAAGGGCCCTGTCACTGAAAGCGAGGCCTTCGAGGAAGTTGGAGAACCTCTGATTGTGCTCGGCGACCTCGTAGGGGTCTTTGGCGTTCACGTATTCGATTAAGAGGTTGTTGAGGTCTTGATTGGCGACGAACTGAAACGAAATATCCTCGTAGCGTGTGAGGTCGGCGCGGAAGAACTCCGCAGCCTGAGCCACGACTTGCGTCGAGTACTGGGCCACCTCTTCCGTGGAAGCGTTCGGGGACCTGAGGTACAAGAAAGTCGCCGCGGACGCGCCGAGGACCCACAATGCCACGAAAAGCAAGGCCTTTCGCGTAGCACGGCGCAGAGATCTCGGCCCTCCCAACCTTTCCGACTTGCCCTTGTGCAGTAACTTCAACTGCAACGAGAAGCCTCCTCGCCGCGAGAGGAAATGGCACAAGAGCCCGGAGGACCTCTTGAGGAGATGCCCGGCTCTCAAATATGAGAATTCTTTGCTTGACCCCTAGTATCCTGCTGATACCGCCATGTGAGAATGCGCTAGTCTTTCCTTTATCTATCAGGTATTCACCGGGACATCTTCATCTTCAGCATCAGAACATCTTCAGCAACCAGAACACGGTGCCGCGGTCCCAGCCCAGGTCCCAGGGTACGTGGTACCGGTCGGCGGTATGGGAGTTGACCACGACGTAGCCGTGGGAGTCCGTCCCTGTCACAACGGCCAGGTGCTCGATGCGACCACGCTCCTCGTAAGCTATCACGTCACCTGGGTGGAGGGCGCCGATCGCCCCGTACGGGAATTCCGCCGAGGGTGTCACCACGTCGGGATATGTGCCGCGGGCAATTCTCCGAGCCCGCCCGCTATTCATGAGGTATGCGACGAGCGCCTCAGCCTGTGCCCACGCGCGACTTGCGCCCGCTCCCGAACCCCTGAACGTGTAGCGCCATGTCCAGTCCATGGGGAGGTTCCCTGCTTCCGGATCCCCGAGCACCTGCGACACGAAGTTCGTGCAGTCTCCTCCCAGGCCTGTGAAGTCCTTGTATTTGGGGTTATACTCGCGGTTGTTGCCGCAGCCCCAGGCCGAGCCGCAGTATTCGTCCGCGTAGGCGACGGCTTTGTCTCTGTTGTACCAGATCGTTGGTGAAGGGCTTGGGCTCCCTGGCTCGCCCGGAGACGCGCTGGTGCCGGCAGGCACGAGTGTGCTGGGGGGATTGACGCTGTTCCCGTTCCCTTGGATCCTCGCCGCAGGCGGGACCCCGGGCGGGGTCAGAGCGGGTCTCACTGTCCCGACGACGGAGTCCTCGTCGAGCGGGTCGGTGTACCAATCACGCCTTATGAGCCACGTGCCGTCCCGCCGCACGAGCTCGACGAGGTGCCGGGTGCCGATCCCAAAGTGGTCGGGTGGAGCCATTGGGTCGGCGTCATAGACGTAAGCGAAATCCGCGCTTTGCTTGAGACGAAGCCATGCCACGTCACTTTTGATTTCCGCGGAATCCACTATGAGCTCCACCGCTGTGCCCACGAACCGCACCCCGCGTGCTGCGCTCCACGTGTCGATGTACCTGATGCGCCGCTGCTCGCGGTCGAGCGCCCAGCGGCCGTACCTGGACTCGAGGTCATAGTGGGTGGCGAGAGCCTCAGCGTCGCCGTGGATCACGGACTCGGCCCTGTCCGAGAATATCATGTTCAGTCTCGTTACCAGTTCCCTGTCGAGCACCACGGGGGGCCCAGCCACGGGTTCGACCAGCACGGCCGCGGCCGCGGAAGCGCAGGTCAGTATAGCCGCAAAGCAGATCAGGACGCGCCTACGGCTGACTACGTAGAACCTCATGCGGCACACCCTCTCCCACACGGCGGGCCGGGCTGGCTTCCTCCTCGCTCCGCTGGTTGGTCCTGTTCGCAGGGGCACCGGTCCCGCCGGACCTCTGTTGATGTATATGCCGGGCGGGCTACGAATAAGAGATTGACGGGGGACGAAACCACGATGTGGACGGTTCTCGTTGCGTTATTCGGGGCTCTGTGCTGGGGGATCGCGCCCATCTTCGGGAAGATCGGGCTGGCGAGAGTTGATCCGGTCGCCGGGCTTTGTCTTCGTACGCTCATAGCGTCGGGCATCGTTGCAGGCTGGCTGCTGGTGGGCGGCGGCCTAAGGACGATCGAAACAGTATCGAGCAGGGCATCGCTTTTCATCGCGGCTGAGGCTGTGCTGGCGACGCTTGTGGGCGACCTGGCATACTATGCGGCTTTGAAATGGGGAGGGGCGGCCCAGGTCGCATTGGTGATGTCCGCCGCCCCTCTGTTTACGCTGGTGATAGCGGTGTTGTGCCTGCGCGAGACTGCCACGTGGGCACAGGTGGTGGGCGCGGTGCTCATCGTGTGCGGGCTCTTTCTCGTGAGCCTCGGCCCGCCGGCCTGAGCATGGTCAGTCATGACCCCAGCGATTCTGTTGAACCTTCCCCGGCAGCCCCGGTCAGGGCGGCGCCCAGGGCGGCGCCGACCACTCGCAAACGAGCGGTCGGGGGCTGCGGGCTTGCGGGCTGCGCGGGATATGTGCGGGGGCTACCGAAGGGCCGCCACGATCCGCTTGTGCTGCTGGGGGCGCAGCTTGATGAGGCCGAGCTCAGCCTTGATTATCGTGTCCACAGGTATCCCCGTCCTCAGAGAAAGCTCCCTGGCGCTGATGCCCGCCTTTTCACGCAGCTTGAGCAGAGGCGTCAAGATGCCACCTCCTTCCTCAGTCGGCGTCTCCTGTCATGGTTCCCGCTACCAGTATAGGTAAACCCTTCACAGAATATGCCCAAGCTCGTGAGGTTAGACCAAGTGACCGATCCCCCACACACTCACGTACCACGTACATATGGAGGCCATCGAGGAGCTGCCCGGGCGAGAGACGGGGTGCGAGGGGGGCGAGGGCGGCCTTCGCGGACGGGAGGGCGAGGTTGGTGTGAAGTTGGAGCGGGCGTCGAGGCCTCTGGGGTGAGGGCGGGCGGACGCGAGCGCGGCACTTGACAACTGCCCTGTGGGGTTGTAGAATGACCCCAAATACGGGTGATGTCAGGAAACCTTACATGGACGGCGACTGAGAAGGGGCGGTGGGAGTGGTGGACGTGCCACGCGATGCGCCTCTGTACACCATCGGAGCGGTCCGGCGTCTCACGGGCCTCACGGACCGTCAGATACGGTACTACGACGAGACCGGTCTCGTTGTGCCGGCGCGGACCCCGGGGAACCAGCGCTTGTATTCCGAGGCAGACGTGGAGGCTCTGAAGGAGGTGAAGCGGTTACTGGCCCAGCGGTGGCGGATCGACGAAGTGCGGGCGATGCTTGCCGCCAGGCGCGGCCCGCAAGCGACTGGCCGCGATGACCTCGTCAAGTCTAGCGATGCTGCGGTGCGCTTCGGGGAGGTTGTCTCGCTCAGGTCCGTTTATCCTCTAGCCAATCGCCCCGAGCTTCTCAGGATGATCGATACCCGGAGGAATCCCGCTCCTAAACGTGGGGAATGAGGAGGAAGAGGAATGCCGAGTCTTACGAAGGAAGACGTGCTTAAGAAGGCGGAGGAACTCAAGGTCAAGTTCGTGCATCTGCAGTTCACCGACATCCTCGGCGTCATTAAAAACGTCGCTATTCCCGTTGAGCAGCTCGCAAGGGCATTGGACGGCGAGATCATGTTTGATGGATCGGCCATCGAGGGGTTCGTCCGGATAGAGGAATCCGACATGTATCTACGCCCTGACCCGTCGACATTCGCGATATTCCCGTGGAATGGCGGGGACGCCGTGACGGCACGGCTCATCTGCGACATCTATAACCCTGACGGGACGCCGTTCCAGGGGTGCCCGAGGCATACTCTGAAGAAAGTGTTGGCCGAGGCAGAGAGCATGGGGTTCACGTTCGTGGCCGGTCCCGAGCCGGAGTTTTTCCTCTTCACGAGGGACGAGAATGGAACGCCGACGACCAAGACTCACGATCAGGCCAGCTATTTCGATCTCGCCCCCCTTGACCGTGGCGAGCGGGCGCGCCAGGACATGGTGGTAACCCTCCAGAAGATGGGATTTGAGATCGAGACGTCCCATCATGAGGTGGCGCCCGGCCAGCACGAGATCGACTTCAAGTACACTTACGGCCTTACCACCGCGGACAACGTGGCCACGTTCCGCTTTGTGGTGCGGACGGTCGCCCTCGCCCACAATCTGCACGCCACATTCATGCCCAAGCCGGTGTTTGGCATAAACGGGTCTGGGATGCACACGCACCAGTCGCTCTTCAGGGGCGAAGAGAATGCGTTCTACGATCCTGATTCGCCGAACGGCCTCTCGGAGATCGCGCTGTATTACATCGGCGGCCTGATGAAACACGCCAGAGGCTTCACGGCCATCACCAACCCGCTCATCAACTCCTACAAAAGGTTGGTGCCGGGCTATGAGGCGCCGGTTTACATTGCGTGGTCCGAAAGGAACCGAAGCCCGCTCATCCGAGTCCCTGCCGCCCGTGGGAAGTACACGAGGATCGAGCTCCGGAGCCCCGACCCGTCCTGCAACCCGTACCTGGCGCTTGCCGTGACCCTAAAGGCCGGCCTCGACGGGATCAAGAACAAGACCCTTCCGCCCGACCCCGTGAACCTCAACCTGTACGGGCTGTCCCAGGCGGAGCGTGAGGCCATGGGCATCCAGAGCCTTCCCGGCAGCATCATGGAGGCGATCGAGTGCCTCAAGGCGGACGAGGTCATCATGGACACCCTTGGACCCCACATAGCCAACAGGTTCATCGAGGCCAAGGAGATCGAGTGGGACATATACCGGACTCAGGTACACCCGTGGGAAATCGGGCAGTACCTGAACGTGTTCTGACGGCTGCTCTCCGAGTTGCGGAGACTCACGGTGGTTCGCGCGCGGACGCCTTGCCCAACTAAGTATGTCGCCAAAAACTCGCGCTACCTTTCGGCGGGAGGTCCTGCCCGGGGTTGCCGGTGTTGCCCTCCGGGGACGGCGCGCTTGCGGCGCGCCTCGTTCGAATTCGGCGCTTAAGGCAGCCGAATTCTCCACGCCCCGTCGTGCAAGCACCGGCAACCCTAGCGCCGTGAAGAAAGGAGACGAAAACTCCGACGCCATACCTAGACCGCCGAGAAGGCGGGCGGGCAGGGCGTCCGACAACGCGGGAACTGAGCCCCCGAAAACGTGAGGAGTGAGTCCTGATGACCGCGTTCAATGAACACGGTGGCGGACTCCGGGCGCCCCAAAGACGGCTCTCGAGGTCGAGCCCGTCTCAGCCCTTGCTGCCGACTCCGCCGGAAGTCTGCGGCTCCTCCACCGCGATGACTTGAGTGTTCGCCCACCTATCCCCGAGCCTCCGGCCCGCGGCGTCGGTCAGCACCAGCACGATCTCTATGAGCCCGAGGACCCCGCCAATGAGCGGAGCCGCGACAAGTCTCACGAGTGGTATCACCGACAACAGCGAGCCTACCGCGAGGGTGAGGTTGCGTTTCGCTGAGGCTGCGATATCGATGTCTCCGCCGCCCAGATTGACCACCTGAAGGCCAAGGATCTTCTTCCCCACGCTCTTGTTCTTCCACTGCGGATCCTTCGTCAACTGGAACATGAGAGCGTCCTTTGTAAGCGTGTAGGCGGCTCCAAGCAACCCTCCGAGAATCGGGATGCCGAGACCGAGGATCGCCGCAATGACGCCGTCGACAAGGGCCGCTACGAAGCGTTTCCCAAGGTCGGCTTTGGGATAGTTCACAGACACACCCCCACTTCCTTCTGTACTTTGTTGGTGATGAATATACGCTATTGACCACACGTTTCCTCTAATCCAAGAAACATCCGAATACACAGACAAGCGCTCTCCGGCGCTCAGAGTAGCGGCGATGCTGCTGTTGACGCGGCCGTATGGGGCACCCCGGGCCCGGTCGGACCCGGCAGAACGGGGCGCGTCCCTGCCGGGGTGTACAATCCGTCCAGAATGGGTATATTATGGAAGGGCAAACCGCATCGAAAGGGAGAGGAAGGCCGGTCGAAGTGGAGAATTTGTAATCCTGCGCTTTTCCGCAGGGTGCGGGCGGATGTTTCGCGTGTGCTTGAGCAGATTGGGTTCAGAAGGGATGCTTTGCGAGGTGGTTAGAGAGATGTTGTTTTCCAGAGATCCACGGCCGGAAGGGCATCGAAGGCGTTTCGTCGCAGGTCTTGCCGCGACGCTCATCATGGCGTCCGCCGCTCTGGCGTTTGCGCCGGTCTTGGCAGGAGCGGCAGCGCCTCCGGAGCTCAAGGCGCCCTCCGCGGTGCTCACCAGCGCTGAGACGGGCCAGGTGCTGTACGAGAAGGAAGCTGATCTTCGTGTGGCACCCGCGAGTATAACGAAGGTCATGACGATGCTCCTCACCATGGAGGCCGTGGATTCGAAGAGAGTGAGCCTGGATGATGTGGTCACGACCAGCACCGAGGCCAGCCAGATCGGCGGTTCCCAGATCTGGCTCGCAGAAGGCGAGCAGATGAAGCTGGGTGACATGATGAAAGCGATCGCCGTTGTGTCCGCAAACGACGCCGCCTACGCGGTGTCAGAATTCATCGCCGGAAGCGCCGCGGATTTCGTGAACCAGATGAACGAGAAAGCAAAGGAGCTGGGAATGAACAACACGCATTTCGAAAACCCCGACGGCCTCCCAGCCCCGAACCACTACAGCACGGCCAGGGACATCGCGATCATGTCCCGCGAGCTTGTCACGAAACACCCCAAGGTGCTTGAATGGACGAGCGTCTGGACCGATACTCTGGCGCGCACGGGCCCGCGGGTGCGGCAGGAGGAATCCTTTCTGAGGAATACCAACGAGCTGATACTCCGGTACCCCGGGGCGGACGGCCTCAAGACCGGCATGACCGACGAAGCCGGGTACTGCCTCGCCGGCACGGCGAAGCAGGACGGCGTGAGGCTCATCTCGGTCGTCATGGGCCTGCCCACCAACGAGGACCGCATCCAGGACACGATAAAGCTCTTGAACTACGGTTTCCGCGAGTTCGACCGGGTGGCCGTGGCCAAAAAGGGCGACGTGGTGGGAAAGATCCGCGTGCCGAACGGCCGGCGCGAGGAAGTCCCAGCTGCGGCCAGCACGGATTTCGTGGCTTTCGTGGAAAAGGGCAAAAAGGACCTTGTTGAAACGACCATCGAATCGGCCGAGCGGCGCGCCCCCATCCGTAAGGGCGATAAGCTCGGCGCCGTCGTGGCGTCCCTGGACGGCCGCGAGCTCGCGAGGGTCGACCTTGTGGCCACGGAGGACGTGCCAAGGGCTAACATAGTTACCGTCATCGTCCGTGCCATTCGCGACTTCTTCCGGGGGCTTTTCGGACTGCGCAGGTAGGCGAAGCGGCAACTCGCTCGCGCGATGAGCTCGGGCCTTGCAGCTCGGGCCTTGCCTTACAGCAGCCCCGCGGCCGGGGGGCGGCCTGCGGGGCTTGTGAGCTGTGCGTGCGGCGTCCTCGGCGTGCCGTCGAGGCTTCGAGAGCGAGGTCGGGCGAGGTGCAGGCCCAGTCCAAGCGAAGCAGGAATTCGCTGTGTTTCGCATAATCTATTAGAACGCAATGGCAAAAGCAGATGACAAAAGGCTTCTCATCGTTGCGCGGGCCAAGCTCAATCTCACTCTCGACATTGTTGGCCGGCGACCTGATGGGTACCACGAGCTCGAGTCGGTGGTGCAGTCCATTGACCTGTACGACGGCGTGGCTCTCGGGTCTACCCCCGTGCGTCCTGTGTCAGGGCGGGGCAGGGAGCTCGGAGTTACGCTCGCCTGCGACGATCCTCTCGTGCCCCTCGGCCACGAGAACCTTGCCTTCAAAGCCGCGTTAGCGCTGTCACGCTTCGCAGGAGTCGGGGCCGCAGTATGGGTGGACATAAAAAAGAAGATCCCGACGGGGGCTGGGCTCGGCGGCGGGAGCGCCGATGCCGCTGCTGTGCTCCTCGGCCTTAACGAGCTGTGGGGGCTTGGCCTCGATGAGGCGGAGCTTGCCAGGATAGGTGCGACCGTGGGTGCGGACGTGCCGTTTTGCCTCACAGGGGGAACGGGCGTGGTGAGGGGCAAGGGGGAGCTCGTGGAGAGGCTTCCCGCCCTTGAGGGCGTCTGGTTCGTCGTGGTCGTGCCGGGCCGGAGGATAAGCACGGCTGAGGCTTATGCAGTTTACGACCAGCTTGTTGCCGACGAAGCGGTGGAAGCCCGCGAGGAGGCCTCGTCCGGCGGCGGCGGCAACGTCGGGCGCGCGACCCCGGCAATGCTGGAGGCCGTGTCCGCTCGCGACGTGCGCCGCATCGCGGCTAGGCTCGCGAATGACCTAGGACGGGCCGCGACGAGCATGGTTCCCGAGATAGAAGAGGTAAAGCAAGCGTTGCTCGCCGCGGGGGCGCTGGGCGTAGGTATGTCGGGCTCCGGCTCCGCGGTGTTCGGCATAGCCGAGGACGAGAAAAGCGCGAGGCAGATGAGGCGAATGGTCCGCGAAACGTACGACACGACGTTCGTGTGCTGTTCGGCTCCGAGCGGGCTCGAGCGTGTCCCGGTGCGGCGATGGAAGCGTTATAATGAGTAGTGATAGGCCGCGAGTGATAGGCCGCGCTCGTCCTGCGAGACCGGTCGTCCGCGGGCAGCGGCGGGCAGCGGCGGCAGCGTACACAGCGGTTTTGTGATAGTAACGCAAACGTCGCGGTAGCGTGCAGGTGACCTCCGACAGGCCCCGCCTCCTGATGCTAGCGGGGGCGGGGGCGTGAAACTGTGGGAGGCCATGGAGGGGCCTGGAAAGGAGACGGTGTGCGTGGTAGACGCGGTGATCCTGGCGGGAGCGGACAACGACGGAAAGCTTGCAAGCTGTGACAGCGCGCGTTACGAGGCGCTCATCGACATAGCGGGAAGGCCGATGATACATTATGTGCTACGCGCTGTCAAAGGGTGTTCGAGGATCGGTCGGGTCGTCGTGGTAGGTCCGAAGCAGGCTCTCCAGGAAGTCATACCATCCGAGGAGGCCATTCTGGTGGAGCGGGCCGGCTCCATTGTCGAGAACCTTAACGCGGGCATCAGAGCTCTAGCGACGCGGGATAAGGTGCTGATCGTTACGGCGGATCTCCCCCTTCTGACGGCGGAAGCCCTGGAGGACTTCTTCGAGAAAGCCGACGCGAACCCCGCTGAGATCCATTATCCGCTTCTCAGCAAGGAGACGAACGAGTCGAAGTTCCCAGGGATGAAGCGCACATACCTCACCGTGGCGGAAGGGACGTTTACCGGCGGGAACGTGATCCTCGCCTCGCCCTCTGGGCTTGAGGCGTGCGGCAGGCTTCTGGAACAGGCCGTCGCCACGCGAAAGAAGCCCTGGATGATGGCGGCCTTCCTCGGCCTCCGGTGCACCGTCAAGTTCATTCTGAAGCGGCTCTCCATTCACGACGTTGAGAGGAGGCTCCAGGAAATCGCGGGCGTCAAGGGCGTTGCGATAATCTCGGAGTTTCCGGAGATCGCTGTGGACGTCGACAAGCCCAGCGATCTGGAGCTTGTCAGGAGGCTCGTGACCTCACCGGCCTGAGGGCTTTCTGCGCTCGCCTCCACTGGCCTCTGCGGGCCGCGCCGGGAAACGCCCGCCGGGGGCCTAGCGGGGGGCACCCGATCAGCCGCCAAATCAGACGAGATCTCGTATGGCATAAGCAGGAATTCATGCCAAAATGTGGAATAACCCCATGCAACCCATTATGAGTACTTGCTTATGGAAGGCGGTGACCGGGATTGAACATCACAGAGGTGAGAATCAAGCCGGTGAAGAGCGATGGGAAGACGCGGGCGATAGCGTCCATAACCTTCGACAACGCGTTCGTCGTCAAGGAACTCAAAGTGGTCGAGGGGCCCAGCGGCCTCTTCGTATCGATGCCGTGCCGCAAGGTGGGCACGAGCGGTTACAGGGATATCGCGCATCCAATAACGAAGGAGGCGCGGGACGAGATCAACAGGGCCGTCATGGCCGCGTACCAGAGCGAAACTGGCCTCCAGGGTGAGGCGAGCTAGAAGCGCATCCGCCGGGGCTCGCCAACCCGGGATGACGTCCGCCCCGCGGCCGGGGCCAGACTTCGCGTTCGTCTTGACGTCTCCTACTCGGTTTGTTATACTCGTAATGCTGGGAACCGCAAGCGATATGCGGTTTTGCCGGTTCGCGCTGGGGCGTAGCCAAGCGGTAAGGCACGGGACTTTGGATCCTGCATCCGGAGGTTCGAATCCTCCCGCCCCAGCCAAGTCATGTACTCCCCCGGTGCTCCTTCCCCTCTGGCTCTCTCTCGCTGCGTTGCAAGGCCTTCCTGGGCACGTCCTTCGTTTTCATTCCCTGCGTTTTCATTTCATGCAGAAAACCCAAGAGGTGGTCGCGCGAATTGAGTTCCGGGTTGTCCAGCACGGCGTCGAAAAGCTTCGCAAGGACCTCACCGACTTCTGGGCCTTCAGGCACGCCGAGCACCCTCATGACATCGTGCCCGTTCACTGCGAGGTCGCGCACTGAAAGCGCCGGGCCCTTGGCCATCACTTCCCTTACCCTCGCGAGGAACGCTGCCATGTTGGCGCCGGGCCCCGGCCCTGCGCCGAACGCGGCTCTGTCGGCCTCACGCAGTTTGGCTAGGTCCCGGATCGTGTCGATGCCGAGGGCCGCAACAATGCGGCGGATGCCCTTGTCTTTGGTGGCCGGGTCGTAGGAGAACATGTGCTTCTCAACGAGCAACGCGACTCTTCGAACGAGCTCGCCCGGGTAGCGGAGTCTCTCGAGCGCCTGGCGCGCGAGAGAGGCGCCTACCTTGTCGTGGCCGAAGAACCTTAGAGCGCCGCTGTGGTCGCGCGCCATGGTCGAGGGCTTTCCGACGTCGTGAAGGAGAGCTGCGAGGCGGAGATGCAGGACCGGCTCTATGAGGTCGGTCACCTTGAGGCTGTGCTCGAACACGTTCTCGACGCAAGGCCCCGAGCCGGCCCATCCTGCTGCCGGCACGGCGAGGCACGATTGCAGCTCGGGCAGGATGTGTCGCAGGAGGCGCGTCCTCTCGGTCATGCGCAGGGCGTTTCCGGCGCCGGGTGAGACGACCATCGCGGAGAGCTCCTCGCGAATCCTCTCCCACGAGATCCTGGTGATAGACTCATGGCCGTCCTCGATTGCCTTAAGGGCCTCAGGGTCGACGGCGAATCCGAGCTCCGCTCCGAGTCGGATCGCCCGGAGCATCCTCAAAGCGTCCTCCTGGAAGCGGGCACGAGGGTCCCCGACGGTGCGGATAACACGCCTCTCTAGGTCGGTGAGGCCGTTGTAGCAATCGATGACGGCCCTTCGCCCGATGTCGTAAGCCATGGCGTTAACTGTGAAATCCCGGCGGGCGAGATCTTCGCTGAGGTCAGACGAGAACACGACCACATCGGGCCTGCGCCCGTCGCTGTACGTGCCGTCCCGGCGGAACGTGGTCACCTCGACCTCATGTCGATCCGCAAGGACGGTGATGGTGCCGTACCGCTTGCCCGTGGATACCGCGCTTCCCCCGAAGATCCGCTCGACCTCGTCGGGGATGGCCGAGGTGCAGACGTCCCAATCCTTCGGTACTCTATTAAGCAGGGAGTCCCGCACGGCTCCGCCCACCACGTACGCGCGATGGCCCCTTGCCTCCAGCTCCCGGACCACGAGAGCGACGTGCTCCGGCACATCGATGCTCATGCTGACCACGCGCTCGTGGGGCTTACGGCCTTGGTCGCCGAAGTGAGCTCTCGCCACGGATCAGAGTCGCCCCCTTAACCCTATTACGGCAACACGGGTCAGCTGAATCGCGCAAGACCATCGCCGTGCCCGGCCAGACCGGCACGTACTGGGGAAGCTCAGCGGTCTCACGCAGCCCCATGAGCGCGGGCGTTAAGCGCACCGCTAGGACCACCCCAAGTATACCCAGGCCGCTCAAACTCCGTCAACACGCTTCGTCAGCTCGCGTGACCTCCGGATTCCGGGAGCGGGGCGCGGCACGGCGAGTGCTGCGGGGCTCGGGCCGGGACGGGGCATAATACACTTGTGCGATTCTCAGCTCAGCGGCTGGCGAGGGACGAAGGCCGTCCTGGGCGTCGGTGGCGTCCTGGGCGTGGTAGGGGCTAGGGGCTGGCTGTAGACGGAGGAAGGTCGATCCATGCACCGCCATTGGCTTGTGTTGACACTGGCGCTTGCCGTGGCGCTTACGCTCGGCCATCTCGTGGCGAAGCCCACCGGTGGAGCCGGGCTGGCGTCGCGAGCGTCTCAAATGCCCAAGACGCAAGGCGCAGCAGAGGAGCAGCGTGACACTGAAAAGGCGCAAGCCATACACCGGGTGAGACAGGCGGAGGAAACCCCCTTCTACTCGTGTTCGTGCGAGCAGGACGAGGTCATCCGGCCCGTGCGCCCGTACCCTTCGGGTGCCGACATCGCGGGTCTCCAGACATACCTTGCGAGCTTCGGGTTCGATCCGGGCCCTGTTGACGGGGTTTACGGGCCTCTGACCGCCGCGGCCGTGGCCGCATTTCAGAGGAGCAGGGGGCTTGAGCCGGACGGAGTCCTCGGCCCGCGGACCTGGATTGCCCTCGGAAGGACCGTGGCCTCTCCGGTGGCGCAGGCACCCGTCCCTCCTCCGCCAGGCCGCGTGGAGATCGTCATAGATACTGTGGACCGGACGCTCACCGTGCTCTCCGACGGGAAACCCTACAAGCGGTTTCCTTGCGCGGTGGGCAAGCCGTCGACACCTTCGCCGCAAGGGCAGTGGAAGGTTGTGTCGAAGGGCGCGTGGAGCGGCGGGTTCGGGACGAGGTGGATGGGCCTTGACGTGCCTTGGGGCAAGTATGGCATCCACGGAACCAACAAGCCGTGGTACATCGGGGACGCAGTGAGCGGCGGGTGCATCAGGATGTTCAATCACGACGTGGAACTCATTTTCGACTGGGTGGAGATCGGCACGCCCGTCGTGATATGTGGAAACCCGTTCGGACCCCTCCGTAACCCCCGGCGTGAGCTCGGCCCTGGAGAGCGGGGGACGGACGTGCTTGCGGCTCAGAGGCGCCTGCGGATGCTGGGGTTCGATCCTGGGCCCGAAAACGGAATGTACGAGGAGCCTACCGCGAATGCAGTGAAGGCGTTCCAGCAGTCGAGAGGCTTGCGCGTGACAGGGGTGGTGACCCCAGACACTTACGACGCCCTCGGGCTCTATCTCTTCGAGTGAAGCGCGAGGGAGTGACCCAGACGGCGCAGAGGCCGCGCCGTCTGGTGAACACGGCGAGTGACCGCAAGGAAACACGCGGGGCGCCGTTTCTGCGCGCAAAGCCGCGCTATCAGTGTGTATTCGGCATTAAATCGAAGTTCTTCGAGGCTTTCTACATTCCATCCTTGAATTCCGCCCAGAACTGTTATAGAATGGGAATGGCAACTCATGCCATGAGTGGGCAGGGAAGGAGGGACAGGAGTTGAGTGAGAATGGGTTGCGGGTGGTCACGAGCGTCTTGCCGGGGGGCACCATCGCCCTGCCGGAGGAGGTGCGGAGGCGTCTTGGGCTCCAGCCCTTTGACGACCTGACTTTCACAGTGGAGAACGGGGTAATCGTCGCGGCCAAGGTCAAGGAGATGTGCGGGCAGTACGGCGCCAACGACTGAGCACCGGGTATCCTTAGCTCCTTTCTTCCGTGAGTTGCTGTTTGCAGGCGAGGGGGGTGGAAGCCGACTCCTCTCGCCGTGTTTTGTGTGCCCGCTCGGGAGGAAACCTTGTATTAGCGTTGAATATGTTTCCGGACTGTACCGGGACTGTACCGGGCCGAATCATCTTCGGGGGAGTGATTATGGAGAGATTCGTCGGGATCGTGCTGGCCGCCGGCCTCGGAACCCGGATGAAATCACGGGTTCCAAAGGTAGTGCACGAGATATGCGGACGCCCAATGCTGCTATACGTGCTCGACGCGGTGGAGGCCGCCGGAGCTGCGAGGATCATAGTCGTGGTTGGCCATGGCGCTGACCTGGTAAAGCAAGTTGTTGGATCTCGGGGGGAGTGCGTCCTCCAGGCCGAACAGCTCGGCACCGGGCATGCGGTCATGGCTGCAAGAAGCGCTCTCGGCGACTATGACGGCACCGTCGCCGTGGTTGTGGGTGATGCGGCTTTCCTCAGCGGCGACGACCTCGCTGCGCTCGTGCGAAAGCATAACGAGAGCGGGGCGGCCGCGACCATGCTCTCCGCCGTGTTCGATGATCCCACCGGGTACGGCCGGATCGTGCGGGGGCCACGGGGAGAGATAGTGAGGATCGTCGAGGAGAAGGACGCGTCGCCCGACGAAGCGGCGATCACCGAGGTCAACAGCTCCATCTACTGCTTCTCGGCGCCGGCTCTCTTCGACGCGCTCCGACACGTGGCTCCGGACAATGCGCAGCGTGAGTACTACCTCACCGACGTGATAGGCATCATGATATCAAGAGGGCTCCGTGTGGAGGTTGTGAGGGCCCGCGACCCCCTCTCCGCTCGCGGCATAAACACGCGGGTGCAGCTCGCCGAGGCGGAGGGCATATTCCGTGACCGGGTGCGCGAGCGCGTCATGCTGGAAGGCGCAACGCTGATGGACCCGAAGTCGACGTTCATAGACGCCGACGTGAAGGTCGGGCGCGACACCGTGATCCTTCCGTTCACGTTCCTTCAGGGGAAGACGGTCATTGGCGAGGGATGCACCATCGGCCCGTTCGTGCGAATGGTGGACACCCAGGTGGCTGACGGGGCCTCCGTGTCGAATGCGGTGGTCGTGGAGTCCGTCATAGGGCCAGGCGCGACGGTGGGACCATATAGCTACATGCGTCCCGGGACCGTGCTCCAAGAGAAGGCGAAGGTCGGCACATTCGTGGAGATCAAGAAGTCTACCATAGGGAAAGGCAGCAAGGTGCCTCATCAGACGTACCTCGGGGATGCCACCGTCGGTGAAGGGGTGAACATCGGCGCAGGCACCATCACTTGTAACTACGACGGTTGGCAGAAGCATCCCACGATAATCGAAGACGGGGTGTTCATCGGCAGCAACTCGAATCTCGTGGCTCCTGTCAAGATCGCGAGGGGTGCGTACGTCGCTGCGGGGTCCACGATTACTAGGGATGTCCCGGAAGGCGCGCTCGGCATCGCGCGCGGCCTGCAGAAAGAGATCCCGGGCTGGGTACAAAAGCGCCTCGAACGGCGGAAGAACACATCCAGAGGGGAGTCAGGAGGTTTGCGCGATGAGTGAGCTAGGCGGAATCCACATGATGCTTCCGTCCTACAAGAAAATGAAGATCTTCACGGGGCGTGCTCACCCCGCCCTGGCGGAGGCGATAGCAGCCCACCTCGGGGTAGGCCTTGCGGCCATGAAGGTGGACAGGTTCCGTGATGGCGAGATAAGGGTGGCAATAGAGGAGAGTGTCAGAGGCACGGACGTGTTCGTGGTCCAGCCCACCTGCCCACCTGTCAACGAGAACCTGATGGAGCTCCTTATAATCATCGACGCCATGCGTCGCGCTTCGGCCAAGACGGTCACAGCCGTGATACCGTACTACGGTTACGCAAGGCAGGACAGGAAGACGAAGGCCCGGGACCCGATAACCGCCAAGCTTGTGGCGAACCTGCTCGTCACGGCGGGGTGCGACAGGATGCTCACGGTGGATCTTCACGCGGGCCAGGTCCAAGGGTTCTTCGACATCCCCGTGGACCCCCTTCTCGCCATGCCGATCCTGGCCAACTACATCGAGGAGGCCGGGCTTGCCGACTGCGTGGTCGCGTCGCCGGACATCGGAGGCGTGGCGAGGGCGCGCGCGATGGCCGGGAAGCTTGGCGCAGACCTCGTGGTCATCGACAAGAGGCGGCCGGAGCCGAACGTGTCCGAAGTGATGAACATCATCGGTGATGTAAAAGGGAGAACTGTCATCCTCATTGATGATATAATAGACACCGGCGGTACAATAGTGCAGGCGGCTGACGCCCTTTACGACGCGGGCGCGCGCGAGGTTTACGCGGCCTGCACCCATGCGCTCCTGTCGGGGCCGGCCCGAGACATCTTGACGGCGTCCGGTATCAAGAAGACCATCGTGACGGACACGATACCCATCGACGCGTCTAGACGCCCGGAGCGGATGGAGGTGCTCTCGGTCGCGCCTCTGTTGGCCGAGGCCATCCGCCGCATTTACGAGGAGCTTTCGGTGTCGATCCTCTTTGATTAGGTGAAGGAAGAGTTCGGAAGGAGCGGTTACGACGTGAAAGAGGTAGTTGTGAAGGCGAACCTGAGACGTGAGACCGGCAAAGGCGCGGCGCACAGGGCGCGCGCAAAGGGTGAGGTGCCGGCGGTGATATACGGCAAAGGGAAAGGCTCGACTCCCATCACCTTGAATGAACGGGAGTTTCACAGGGCCGTGCAGGCGGGTCTCGGCGCCGGCAAGCTGGTCAAATTGGTCATCGGCGCCGACGGGGGCGACAGCGTCGAGAAAACCGCCGTGCTCAAGGAGGTTCAGCGAGATTTCATAAAAGGTGACATCATCCACGCAGACTTCCAGGAGGTGTCCCTCACTGAAGCCATAAGCGCCATGATCCCGGTGGTGCTTGTGGGCGAGGATAGACGCCCGAACGACGGCGGCGTTCTGGAGCACTTGCTCTGGCAGATCCAGCTCCATGCCTTGCCGACCGAAATGCCTGACAGGATCGAGGTCGATGTGTCCGGCCTGAAGATCGGGGACTCCATTAAGGTGGGCGATCTCAAGCTACCGCATGGCGTCCGTACGCTTACGCACGCGGAAGAGGCTGTGGTGGCCGTGGCGGCGCCCACAAAGGCCGCGGAGGAGAAGCCTGCCGCTGAAGCTGGCGAGGCGGCTGCTGCTGCTGGCGGGGCCGGCGGGCCCGGAGCGGCCGGAACCCCCGGCGAGGCAAGCTGACGAGAGGCAAGAACGATAAGAGGCGGAGGACGCTCGTGAAGCTTGTTGTCGGGCTCGGCAACCCGGGCAGCGAGTACGAGGGATCCAGGCACAACGTGGGTTTCATGGTGATCGACCTCCTTGCTAGGAGGAAAGGCATCAGGGTCGGGCAGAGGCGATTCCACGCGCTCCTCGGGCAGGGAGAGATCGCTGGCGAAGAAGTGCTCCTTGCCAAGCCCATTACTTACATGAACCGCAGCGGCTATGCCGTCCGCGCCATCGCGGGCTGGTATGGCATCGGGCTGCCGGATATCCTCGTGGTCGTGGATGACATGGCGTTGGATCCGGGTCGCATACGCGTGCGGCCGAAAGGCAGCGATGGAGGTCACAACGGCCTGAAATCGATAATCGCCCTGCTCGGCAGCGAGGAGTTTCCGAGGCTGAGGGTGGGCATAGGGAAGCCGGGCCCTGCCGACGACGCCATAAGCCACGTGCTTGGCTGGTTTACCCGCGATGAGCTTCCCACGGTCTCAGAGGCGTTCGGCAGGGCCGCCGACGCCGTGGAAGTCTGGATCAGCTCCGGGATCGACGAGGCCATGAACAGGTTCAACGGCTCATGAACAACGGGATGATGTCCGCCATGCGGCGGGCGAGAGAGTCTCTGCTGCTCGATGGTGGTGGGGCGATGCATGTCCGTCATTGAGAAAGCGAGAGAGCTCGCGGATGCGTTGAAGCAGTGTCCAGAGTTCGTGCGGGTGCGAAACGCTAGGAACGAGATAGAGTCTCACGAGGCCGCGAGGATCATGTTCCGGGACTTCGAGAAAATGAGACGGGATATCGAGGCGCTCGCCCGGAAGGGCGAGGAGGTCCCCCAAGAGAAACTGGACGCGTTCAATCGGTCTCTCGAGATAATCTCATACAATCCGTATATAAGGGAATTCTTGGATGCTGAGGTTGCGTTCGCCAAGCTGTTCGCTGAGGTCCAGGAGACGATAGTCCGCCCCCTTGGAGACTTGAACCCCGATGCGGCAAGCGCGTCCCAGCCCGCTGGAGAGGCTCAGGGCTAAAATGAAACCGTGCGCGGCCCGGCCATGATTCAGACATAACCGCAGGTCGAGGCCTACGCCTGCGCGTCTTCTTTCCCGCCGCTTTTGAAGCACTCTCTTGAAGCTTGCAACACGAGGCATAAAGGAAGAGTAGGGGCGTTAGCCCCTATCTCCCGATCTGCCTGGCCATGAGCTCCTCGGCCTTTTGAATGAGACCTCGGACTATCAGCCCGGCTTCTCGCGTGGTGATGTTGCCATAGTCGTACACGCCATTGTCCACCTGGATCTTGTCGGCGAAGCCGAGCTCGCGCGCGATCTCGTACTTCACCTCATCCGAGACAATGCTGCGATTTCGACCCATAGCTCCACCTCCATCATTAGTGTCCCCCGGTCCAGTCGGAAGATGTCAGGGTCTATTTGGGGCGCCCGGCTCTAAGTAGATCGCCATGAACCTCCGATGCCTTCCAGCGTGCAAGTCCCGCCCTCCGAGCCTCGTCCCCTCAAAAAGAGAGCACAGTGGTCCTGTCACTCGCCCGATGGCGAACGGTGTCCGATGCTGCGATGACGAACAGTGTCCGGCGCTGCGGCGAAAGAAATACATGGATGTGAGCAAATTTTGCTCGTGCGGCGGAGGTGAGCGGCGAAGCGGCTCTCTCGACCTACCCCATTTTTGGTGTGCTGCGCGGTTCCTGTCGAACGCTGTCCTCGTTCAAGCTGGCATCACAATTGCTAGTGCCTTAAGCGAGTCCATGTCTCTTCGTGTTCCCAGACGACCTAGGCCGCCGTGCGCCGTGCGCAGACGGCAACAGGAGGGAGACGATGAAGCCCATTCTTGGGGACAACACCCTCACGATCCTGTCGAAAGCTCTCGACGCGCTGTCTCTTCGGCATGAAGTGATAGCGGACAACATTGCAAACGTCAATACACCGGGCTTTAAGGCCAAGTACGTGCGGTTTGAGGATGAGCTCAAGGCGGCAGCGTCCCGCGGTGATCTCGCGGCGTTTCGGCCGGTTATCGAGGAAGACCAGCTTGCCGTGAGGGCCGATGGCAACAGCGTGGATATCGACCTCGAAAACGCGCGGTTGGCCGAGACGAGCATCACGTACAGTGCCATCTCGCAATTGGTCTCGAGCCGATTCAGCTTGCTCAAGTATGTCATAAGTGAGGGGAGGCGGTAACACGTGGGTATCTTCTCCTCTTTCAGGATAAGCGCAACCGGGCTTGCCGCTGAACGTCTGCGCATGGACGTGATTGCCAACAACATTGCGAACGTCAACACCACGCGCACAGAGGACGGGCGCCCCTACCGAAGACACGAGGTCGTCTTCCGCGCCCTCGAGAGCGAGGCCACAGGTGAGAGCGGTGCGACGCGCACGGGCGGCAGCGTCGGGGCACGGCTTTCTGGTTCCGGAGCCCCGGGCCGGGGCGTTGCCGTGGTCGCGATAGTGGAGGACCCGTCTCCGCCGCGGATGGTGTATGATCCCGGCCACCCGGATGCGGACGCCCAGGGTTACGTGGCGATGCCCAATGTCGACCCGGTTAGAGAGCTCGTGGACATGATATCGGCCGCGAGAGCCTACGAGGCCAACGTCACGGCCCTTGATGCCGCGAAGACGATGGCCATGAAGGCGCTGGACATTGGCAGGGCTTAGTAAGTGAAGGAACACGGATGTGCTCTGAGGACGGTGTGGTGCGATGGATATCAAGGTCAGCTCAACGCTGAGGAAGACCCTCGACGAGCTCAGCCGCGGCG
Source organism: Bacillota bacterium (assembly GCA_012842395.1). Lineage (NCBI taxonomy): Bacteria > Bacillati > Bacillota > Bacillota bacterium. Next base: position 44,205 of record DUSX01000035.1, on the reverse strand, counting down.
GTGCGACGGGCGCCCAGGCCACCCTTGAGGACTTCAAGGAGATGCTGGACAGCGCCATCGATACGGTGAATAACCTTCAAAGAAACGCCGACAAGCTCACCCAGCAGCTTGCCACGGGCGAGCTCAAAGACCTTCACCAGGTCATGATCGCAGTCGAGGAGGTCAACGTCGCGCTGCAGCTCACGATGCAGATAAGGAACAAGATCGTCGAGGCCTACCAGGAAGTAATGAGGATGCAGGTGTAAGCCATGGCAGCCATCGGGCAGAACCTCGGGCGCCAGGCGCGCTCGCTGTGGGACCAAATGACATCCGGGCAAAAGCTCATGGTCCTGCTGGCGGTTGCCCTCGGGGTGATCGCCATGGTCCTCCTTTTGAGCAGAGCGGGCAAGACCGAGATGGTGGCGCTCTACACGAACCTTTCGGCGAGCGACGCCGCGGACATCGTGGCCAAGCTGCGGGAGATGAATGTTCCCTACGAGATCTCCGATGGCGGGGCGACCATCATGGTGCCCGTCTCGGACGTGTACGAGACGCGCATGAGCCTAGCGAGCCAGGGGTTGCCCAAAGGCGGCACCGTAGGATTCGAGATATTCGACAGGACGAGTTTCGGCGTCACCGAGTTCACCCAGAAGATGAATTACCAGCGGGCGCTCCAGGGCGAGCTTACCCGCACCATACTCCAGCTCCGCGAGGTCGAGGACGCCCGGGTTCACATCGCCATACCGGAGCCCGAACTATACACCGACGAGCAAAAGCCGCCCACGGCCTCAGTCATGGTGAAACTGCGTAGCGGCGCGACGTTGTCCAGGGGACAGGTGGAGGGGATCGTGAGGCTGGTCTCGTCGAGCGTCGAAGGCTTGAGCCCCAGCAACGTAACGGTGCTGGATGTGGACGGGAACATTCTCTACGCCGCGAGCGACGATTCCGACACAGGGGTGGCGACGTCGCTCACGCTTACCCAGCTTGAGGCCAAGAGGGCTTACGAAAAGGATCTCGAGAAGAGCGTCGAGAGCATGCTTACAGAGGTGCTCGGACCGCGGAAAGTCGTGGTGCGCGTGAATGCCGAGATCAACTTCGACCGGCGGGAGCAAAACAGCGAGCTCTTCCAGCCTATGCCCACGGGGCTCGGCGTGATCCGCGAGCAGACCAAGGTTCACGAGGTTAGCTCGACTTCATCCGCGGCCGCGGCCGGGGTGCCGGGCACCGCGTCGAACGTGGACGCGGCAGGCGCCTCCGGGGCCGGGACGCTCTCCACGGTTGGCTCGGTCGCGGCAGGGTCGGCAGGGATGGCGGGGACAACAGGGGCAACAGGGGCAGGTGCGGCAGCGGGGTCAGCAGGAGTGGCAGGGACATCCGGCACCAGCGCGAGCGCGGTGCTTGATGGCACCCAGGCGGTCGCGGGCGGTGTTTACCGCACTGGGCAACGTCCCGGCGAGGTGAGCGGAGAGGAGAGGTCCGAGGAGACCACGCGGTACGAGATATCCCGGGTGGTCGAACACACGGTCAAGGCCCCCGGCGAGGTGAAGAGGCTTTCGGTAGCGGCCATAGTGGCGGCTCCCTTAAGTGATACGCAGCTTCAGGCCATCACAAGGTCGGTGGGTGCGGCGGTGGGAATCGACCCTGCTAGGGGCGACTCGCTCATCGTGGAGCCCATGGAGTTCGGCGCGCCGCTGGCCGCGGAAAGCGGGACAGCGGGGGCTGCGGGCGAAGAGGGGGCGAAGGAGCCCTTGAACATCGGCGAGGTGCTCGTGGCCAACATAGAGTACATCCTCGCGGGGATAATCGCGCTTTTCCTCATCGGGTTCGTGATATCCGTGGTGCGTCAGAGAGGGCCGGGGCGGCCTATCCCAGTGCCCGTTCCCGCAATGCCAGCCCTTGCGCCTGCGCCTGGGCCCGGAGCCGGAGGGGCTGAGGTCGCGGCTCCTCCAGTGGCCGCCGCGGGCGAAGAGGCCGAGGGTGGGAGGCCGGCCGAGCCGGCGCGGGCCCCGCAGGAGTTCCCCACGCGCCCTGCGCCAGCGGCTGAGACGGCCGCAAGGGTGATATCCGGGTGGATGGACGAGGACAAGAGGTGACCGGCCTTGGCGCCAGCCACTGAACTCAGCGGAAAGAGAAAGGCAGCCATAGCTCTCGTGGCTCTTGGGTCGGAGATGTCGGCGGAGGTGTTCAAGTACCTCGACGAGGCCAAGATCGAGCAGCTTACTCTCGAGATCGCGAGCCTCGGCAACGTGCCGCCCGAGATCCGCAGGCAAGTTCTGGATGAATTCTACGAGAAATGTGAAGCTCAAGAGTATGCCACAGGCGGCATCGAGTACGTGAAGCAGGTACTGGAGCGTGCGCTCGGCCCGCACCGCGCCGCCGAGATCATCGAGAAGATAACCGCGTCGCTCCAGGAGAAGCCGTTCAGCTTCGCCCGACAAGTTGATCCGGCCCAGCTCGTGAACTTCATCGAGAATGAGCACCCTCAAACCATCGCGCTCATCCTGGCTTACCTTCGTCCAGAGCAGGCTGCGGTGGTGCTCTCAGCGCTCCCCCAGGGGCTTCAGACCGAGGTGGCCGTGCGGCTCGCCGAGATGGACAGGACCGCTCCGGAGGTAGTCGCCCAGGTGGAGAAGGTCCTCGAGAGCCGGCTCTATTCCATCGGCGGCCAGAGCTACAATTTCGCGGGGGGCACGAAGGCCCTCGTGGACGTGCTGAACCGCGTGGACCGGGGAACTGAGAAGACCATCCTCGAGGAACTGGAGGAACAAAACCCGGCGCTGGCTGAGGAGGTCAAGAACCTCATGTTCGTGTTCGAGGACATCACTCTCCTCGACGACCGGGCGATACAGACGTTCCTCAAGGAGATCGACACGAAAGACCTCGCGCTCGCACTCAAAGCCGCAAGCGAGGAGGTCAAGAAGAGGATCTTCAGCAACATGTCGGAGCGCGCCGCGGAGATGCTGCGCGAGGACATGGAGTTCATGGGGCCCGTGCGCCTCCGAGTGGTGGAAGAGGCTCAGCAACGGATAGTCACGATCATCCGCAGGCTCGAGGAAGCGGGCGACATTGTCATCGCAAGAGGCGCGGAGGACGAGGTTCTTGTCTAGGATCATCAAGGCGGAAGAAGTCTGGAAAAATCCGGACCTCATCGGCGACAAGAAGCTGGAGGCCTTTCTTGGCACCTTGTCTGGGCCCACGGCCTCTCCGCGTGGATGGAGGCGCGGGGCGGTGGATGCGGAGGTCGATCCTGCCGCGCTTGCCCGGTCCCTCATTGAGCGGGCAGAGCTGGCCGCCAAGGCCAGGCTCGAGGAGGCGGAGCGGGAGCGCGCGCGGATCTTGAAAGAGGCGTACGACAAGGGCTACGAGGAAGGGCGAGCGGAAGCCGCGGCGAGGGTGACTGAGCACGCGCGGGATCTTCTAGAGTACCTGGAGACCCTGGCGCGCGGGGTGGCACAGGCCACCGAGAGCGCCGTAAGAGCGGCGGAGGACACTGTAGCCCAGCTCGCCATCGAGGTGGCGGAGAAGATCCTTAAGCACGAGGTGTCCCTGGATGGGTCGGTCGTCCTCGGGATGGTCCGGGAATCTGTGGAGAAGGCAAAGGCCGGCGGGCCCATCAAGATCAGGGTGAGCGCGTGGGATCTCGACCGGGTGAAGGACTTCCGCGACGAGATCATGAGGATCGCCGATGACGTCACGTCCATCGAGATCGTGGAGGATCCCAGGGTGGAGCCCGGCGGATGCATCGTGGAGACGGATTTCGGCTCGGTGGACGCGCGGCTCGGAACCCAGCTGCGCGAGGTGAGGAGGGCTTTCTTTGGTAACGGCGATGCCGCTCCTTTCTGAACCCGCCGTGACCTCCGCTTCGCCCTCTAGGGGCGGAGCCGGAAGGGGCGTGGACATATCGAGATTCCAGACGGCCGTCAGGGCGTGCGACCCGCTCAGGGTGAGCGGCAGGGTCGTGCAGGTCATTGGGCTTGTGGTGGAGTCCATGGGCCCGCCCGCGCACGTGGGCGAGGTCTGCCGAATCTACACGAGAAGACAGAGGATGCCGGTCCAGGCGGAGGTCGTGGGCTTCAGGGAGGGAAAAACGCTCCTCATGGTCCTCGGCGACAGGAACGGCATCGAACCCGGAAGCGAGGTCGTCGCAAGCGGGCGCGAGGCTATGGCACCTGTGGGCGAGGGGCTTCTCGGGCGCGTCATCGATGGCCTCGGCCAGCCGATAGACGGGAAAGCCCCTATCAAGCCAGAGGCCGAGTACCCTCTCCTCAACTCGCCTCCGCCGCCGCTCGAGCGGGCGAGGATCTCGGAGCCTCTTGCGCTGGGCGTGCGGGCGGTCGACGCGGCGCTCACGTGCGGCAAGGGGCAGAGGCTGGGGATCTTCGCGGGGAGTGGTGTCGGCAAGAGCACGCTCCTGGGCATGTTCGCGAGGAACACCTCCGCCGACGTGAACGTGATAGCGCTGGTGGGGGAGAGGGGTCGCGAGGTCCGCGAGTTTATCGAGAAGGACCTTGGCCCCGAGGGGCTCAGGCGGTCTGTGGTGGTGGTCGCCACGTCGGACCAGGCAAGCCTCGTGCGGCTCAAGGGCGCCCTGCTCGCGACGGCGATCGCGGAATACTTCCGCGATACCGGGCGGGACGTGCTGCTCATGATGGACTCCCTGACCCGCCTCGCCATGGCCCAGCGCGAGGTGGGGCTGGCCATCGGAGAGCCGCCGACCACCCGCGGCTACACCCCGTCGGTGTTCTCCATGATGCCTCGATTGCTCGAGCGCGCCGGGAACTCATCCTCGGGCAGCATCACGGGCCTTTACACGGTACTGGTCGAGGCGGACGACATGAACGAGCCTGTGGCTGACGCGGCGCGGAGCATTCTCGACGGCCACATTGTCCTGTCGCGGGAGCTCGCAATGTTGAACCACTATCCAGCGATAGACATCCTCGCCAGCGTGAGCAGGGTGATGCCGGATGTCACAGACGAGGCGCACCTAAAGGCGGCCGCGAAAATGCGCGAGGCGCTCAGCATCTACAGGGAGGCTGCGGACCTCATAAACATTGGGGCCTACGTGCCCGGGAGCAACCCGAAGATCGACTGGGCCATGACGATGATCGACAACATAAACGCCTTCCTGAAACAAGGGATCAACGAGAAGGCGGATTATAAGGAGACCGTTTCGAGACTGCGAAGCATGTTCGGACGATGAGGAGATTCAAGTTTCGCCTGCAGAAGCTGCTGGAAGTGAGACGGCTGAGGGAGGATGCGCTCCGGCAGGAGCTTGCACGAGCCCAGGAAGCGGTCCGGCGTGAGAAGGCCGTGCTTGAGAAGCTGAGAGCCGCTCGTGGCGCGACCCTCGAGGGCCTGCGGGCGAACGTCGACGGCGCCCTGGACGTCCAGTGGATCGCCGCCTACCACCGCTATCTAGGGTTTCTGGCCTGTCGCATCGAGGAGCAACGGGCGGCCGTGGATCGCGCGGTCCGCGAGGAGACTCTGAAGCGGGAGGCGCTCATTGCAGCGCGGCGCGCGCGCAAGGTCGTCGAGAAGCTGAGGGAGCGGGCATACGCGCGCTACCGCGAGGAGGTATCCCGGTCGGAACAGGCGTTCCTCGATGAGGTGGGGACCATGAGGTACGCGCGGAAAGGAGGTGAAGACCTGAGTGGAGATACTGTTTTCCATATGCCTGGACGAGGCGCAGGCGATCGGTCCTGAGCCGCGCCCGGCAGGCGTGGGCAGGCTCGTGACGAGCGCGGAGGGCCTGGCAGGAGCGGCCGGCGCGGCTGCGGCCGAGGACCCGGAGACGGGGGAAAGGGTCGATGCCCGCGCGGACTTCGCGGCGGAGCTGGCGGCGGAGCTCGAAACCCGCGCCCGGGGGCGCTCGCTCGCGGGCCCGGCGGCGGCCGCGCCCGGGGAGCCGCGTGGGCGCGGTGGGCGCGCGACGGCCCGTGGGAAGGGCGGCGCGGAGGAGGACCCGCCCGTAGAGGCCGGCCTCGGCCTGCGCGAAGCGGGGGTGAAGGCTACGCTCGGTGTGGCTGACAGTGGATCAGCCGAGGCGCAGCGCCGTGACTCTGGAGAGGGAGAGGGGCAGGCGCAGGTGCAGGGTGCGCAAGCCGCGCAAGCGGCCGCGGCCATGCCTTCGGCCTCTCTGGGGGCGGCTGGTCGGGAAACCATGCCTGCGAGCTCTGCGGGGCGGTCAGCCGAGACCGGGCGAGCCGAGGCGCTCGCGCGGCGCGTGGGTGGACGTCCTGCGTCTACGGCGACGGCGTTTCCTGAATCCCGGCGTGCGCGTGCAGTAGGTGCGGCCTCGAGTGGCACGCAGCCCGTGGAGGGACCGGCGGCGGGAGCCGGAGAAGCGGTTTCCTCCCGTGACGCGCACGTGGGCGAGACGCACGAGAGGTTCTCCTGGCACGCGCGGCAGGAGGCGCCGGCGCGGGCTGACGAGCAGGCGGAGGAGGGAGGCGTCGCGGCTGTACGGGGGGCGCGAGGAGATGAGCTCGCCCCAGGCAACGACGTGGGCGCGGATCATCACGGTTCGTTCGACGAAAGCGCTGCTGAACGCGGGCAGGCGGCAGTGGAGGGTGCCCGTTCCCGGGTGGCTCCCATGGGCTCCGATGGCGCATCGAAGGCCGCATCTTTCGGTGACGGCCAGGCTGCCCACCGGCTGGGGCGCCGTGAGAACGGGGACACGAGGAAACTTGCGGCAGGCGAAAATGCCGGCGTCGTGGATGTACGCGCCGGCGCCGATCTAGGCGCGGGCGCGGGAGCGGGCGAGAGTCCCGAGGCAACCGCTAACCCGAAGCAGCCTACCGCGAAGCTCGGAGGAACAAGCAGCAGCTTGGGACCTGGACGCGGACAAAGCCCGGAGGCCACGACAGGGCTGGGGATCGTCTCGTCAGACGGAGCACCGGCGCGGCTGCCAGGATCCGGGCGGCGAGATACGTCGGAACGAGCAGCCAGCTCCTCGAGAGGCTTCCCGGACGACCTCCTGGCTGACGCGGGGGTGGAGATCACCTCCGGGCGCGGTTCGGTCGTCGGAAACGCACAAAGGACAGCCTCGTTTGGCTCGCGAACACGAGCGATGAGGCTTGTGCCTGGTGGCTCGGCCGCAGAGCCGGGCGCGCGTCCGCCGCGAGCCGAGAGGACAATGGTCAGTGCCACTGCGGAAGCTCTGGCCGGAGGCGGGGTCGAGACCGCGCGCGACGACACGAGTGACGCGGGGCATATGGCGCGTGTGCCGCGTGTGCTGCGGCTCGGGGAGGAGGGTGTCGGCGCTGCTCCCACGGGCGTGTCAGTGCCGCGTCAGGCTGAATCCGGCGACTGCGACGCTGGCGCGAAAACGCAGACGCTGGGTGCTACACCTCCGGGGGGCCAGGACACGACTCCCAGAGAGGCTGCCGCCCGGGACGTCCCCATTCGGAATGCGGTTGTCCCGCCCGGAGCTCCCGCCGGGCAAGCCGTGGCGGGTGCGGGACGGGCGGATGATGCGGCCTGCGGGAAGACCGATGTTGGTGACGGGCGCCATGAGGAGGCCATCCGCTGCGAGACGCCGGCGGAGTCCCGCTCGGGAGCGGAGGTGGAGGCGAAGGCGAGGGTGGAGGAGCCGAGTCGAGCACCCCATACTGAGCCGTGTAGTCCAGGGGATGCCCGGGTGGATGGCGCGCATCACCCGCATGCCGCAGCCGGAGAGCGCAACGCGCTGGCGACCCGGAAGGAGCATGAGGATACCGCGGGGAGCGACGCGCTGTTCCGGCAGGAATGCCCTCCGGTACAAGAGACGGCCGTTCCCGACGTGGAAGTGTCAACAGAAAGACCCGCGTCCGAGCGTCTCGGGGCATCCGGGCACAGGGCGGCCGACGACTCGGTGGGCACGGCGCGAAGACGGGCCGCGGAGCGTGAGAACTCCGAGACAGCGTTGGACAAGCCATCTGCGACGCCCTTGAGTCCGAACTCGTCTGCGTCGCACGAGGCTAAGCAGATAAGCAGTCAGGTGACTCACGGTCCTCAGGCGCACGAGCGCGAGACACCGGTCACGGCGCGGGCCGTTATCGACCAGATCGTCCAGCGGGCCCAGCTCCGCCTTGGAAGGTCCGAGGCGGAGATGACGATAGACCTCAAGCCCGACGTCCTGGGCAAGGTGCACCTCAAGGTAACCAGTGAGCAAGGGCGGGTGGTGGCGGAGATCAGGGCCGAGAGCGCAGCGACCAGGCAGCTCATCGAGGCAGGGCTCGGCGACCTGAAGGCCGCGCTTGCCGAGAAAGGGATTGACCTCGGGGCGGTCGCCGTCTCCAGCGGCTTCGGAGCAGGGGTCGCGTGGAGCGGGGGCGGTTCGCGGTGGCCCGGGGACAGCGCGGGGCACGGGCTCGCGGAGGCGGCGCCGAGAGCGGGCAGGTCAGGCGCGCTGCGCGGAGCGACGTCTTTCGCCACCTCAAGGCCGTCTGCGGGAAGCGTCCACCTTGTGGATTGCGTGGCATAGCGGATTACGAGCGCGGCACCTGCCCGCACGCTTCCGAGAGACGCGGCAGGCGGCCGGGTCACTTCACTTCCAGAAGGAAAGGAGGGTTTCTGATGAACGTTGCAGCTACATCCAGTACGCGTGCGTACGACACCACTACACAGACCTCTTCGGACGAGGCCACCCGGACCGAGCTGGGGAAGGACGCGTTCCTGAAGCTGCTCCTCACCGAGCTGCGTTATCAAGACGCGTTCCAGCCGGTGGACGACAAGGAGATGGTGGCCCAGATGGCGCAGTTCTCCACGCTGGAACAGATGGAGAACCTGAGCGCCGCCATGGAGGGCCTCGCGAAGATGCAGCACGCCACGCAGGCCACGGCACTCATCGGCCGAAAGGTGACCGCCACGGTGGACGACGAGGTCGTCACGGGCACGGTCTCCGGCGTGAAGTTCGAGGACGGCGTGGCGTACCTCGTTGTCGAAGGGAAGGAAGTCCTCGTCACCGACGTTACGGAGATATCGTAAACGCGGGAGACGTTGCCTCGAGGAGTGGTTGCTTTGGTTGAGAGGATACCGCCCGAGTTCCAGGTGCGCTCCGGAGCGACAGCGCCCGCCGGGGGCGTCGGGGGTGCCGGGAGCGTTCGGAACGAGGCAATTCGAGACGCGGGTACGGCCGCGGCCCCGTCCTTCGGAGAGGTCCTCCGGAAGGAGATCGAAGGGCAGGGCGTGAGGTTCTCCGGCCACGCTCAGATGCGCATGAGAACGAGGAACATCTCGCTTTCCGAGGCTGACATGGCGAAGCTCGCCCAGGCGGTGGACAGGGCTTCGGCCAAAGGTGCAAGGGAGTCGCTCATCCTCATGGACAATCTCGCCCTCGTCGTGAGCATCAGGAATCGGACCGTCATCACGGCGGTGGACGGCGAGCACATCAAGGAGAACGTCTTCACCAACATTGATAGTGCGGTGATAGTGTGAAGCCAAAGACCGCGCCATGGGGCTGGACCTCTTCCGAGGGGGCCCCGGGCCGCCGGCGACACTGGCGGCCACAGAAGGAAGGAGGTCAAGTGAGACAATGCTACGGTCCATGTTTGCCGGAGTATCCGGCTCAAGGGCGCATCAAGTCTGGATGGATGTGATAGGCGACAACATCGCCAACATCAACACCCCCGGCTATAAAGCCGGGAGGGTGACGTTCCACGAGCTTCTGGTGCAGACGATTCGCGGCGGTGGCGCGCCGGTCAAGGGAGGAAGGGGTGGCATAAACCCTATGCAGGTTGGCCTCGGGACAAGCCTCAGGAGCATAGATACCTGGCACACTCAGGGCAACATCCAGGTGACCGAGGTGCCAAGTGACCTTGCCATAGACGGGATCGGGTTTTTCGTCTTAAGCGATGGGCTCAGGACTTACTTCACGCGCGACGGCAGCTTCCAAATAGGCGCTGACGGCGTGCTGGTAAGCCCGGCAACGGGCTACAGGGTGCAGGGGAAGCCGGTTGACCCCGCTACCGGGGAGATCGACAGCACCCAACCACCGACCGATATCAAGATTCTCATAGGCCAGGTCATGGAGGCTGCAGCGACCAAGAACGCGATTCTGCGCGGGAACCTTGATTCCCAGGCAGATCCCTATGCTTATGATCCCACCACTGGGGCCGAGACCGGTGGGAAATTCTCGGGACTGCTCCAGGTGTACGACTCGCTCGGGCTCTTGCACAAGCTGCCTATCACCTTCAAGAAGCTCGACCCCAATGTGGATCCTGCCACAGGTGCTCCTGGCGACCCCGATGATTCCAGTGACGATATTGGCGAGCGTGCCTGGAAGTGGGAGGTAATGGACCCTCTCATTCCGGACGGCCAGAACAAGATAGTAGGCGAAGGTTACCTGATCTTCACGAATACCGGTAAGTTCGATCCTGCTGCAACTGAAGCGGCGTGTGCCAAATACAACGCAGGACGTCCGGAAGATCAGTGGTATGACTACCCGCCTCAGTTCGACATCATGCCGACCGACGGGTCGGCTCCTCAGCGGGTCAGCCTTGATCTCGAAAGCCTGACGCAATACGCGGAGCCTTCGTCGGTGTCCATGAGCTTCCAGGACGGCTTCCCTGCCGGGACTCTCGAGACCTTCGCCGTGGACGCGGACGGGATAATCACGGGCATCTACTCTAACGGTCAGTATCGGACGTTGGCGCAGATCGTGCTCGCGAACTTCGCGAACCCTGGCGGCCTCCTTCGGATGGGTGGAGGGTTCTACCAGGTATCGCCTAACTCGGGCGCTCCGATAATCGGCGAGCCGATGAAGGACGGCAAGGGCAAGATCATCGGCGGCGCGGTGGAGATGTCCAACGTCGACCTTGCAAAGCAGTTTACCGACATGATCATCTCGCAGCGCGGTTTCCAGGCGAACTCGAGGGTGATCACCACAGCGGACGAGATGTTGCAGGATCTCTTGAGTCTCAAGCGTTAACACGGGTTGAGGCGGGCCCGCCCGGCTCCTCCGCCTCCGGCCCTTAACCAGGGCTTTATGGGACACGGTGCGGGGCGGGCCCACGGGCCGCCTTGTTCGGGCGTGGGTGATTCGCGTTCTGCTCTTGGTTTTGAGCAAGCGGCCTCGTATGAGCGGAGGACTGGACGGCAGATCCGAAGACAGCACTCGCGAGAGGAAAGGCGGCGCTTGCGATGATTAGGGTACACCGGCTAGACGGCTCGGAACTCGTGGTTAACGCGGACCTCATAGAAACGGTGGAGGCGACGCCCGACACCATCATCACGCTCACAACGGGCAAGAAGCTTGTCGTGAAGGACGCCGTGGACGATGTGGTGACGGCGGTGGTCGGGTATAAAAGAGCGATCGCGCTCGGGCCCCAGGCTCCCGCCTCCGGCGCGGAGCAGGCCACGTAGGCGCGGAAAGGGTCGGCAAAGCGTCAGCCGGGAGCCTGGATTCCGGCGCGACGACGCGCCCATGGACGTGGACGTCTTGTGCCAGGGCGCTCAGGAGTAGAGCGAGCGAGGCATGCATCACTAGAACGGCACCGTCACACGAGTGCCATGCGAGTTGCGGGGGCGTAACATGGACCTTGCCACTTTCATTGGGATCATTGCGGGATTCACGCTCGTCGTCACCGCCATCCAGATGGGGGGGTCGATCCGAAGCTTCATCGACATCCCATCGGTGATGATCACCATCGGCGGGAGCGTCTGCGCAACGTTCATAAACTTCAGGTTGGACGACATCAAAAACGTGCTGCGCGTCACTAAGATCGCGTTCACGCGGCGTCCATCGGAGCTTACGGCCACGATCATGCAGATCATATCCCTCGCCGAACTTGCACGGCGCGAGGGTCTCCTCGCGCTCGACAACAACCTCGACAAGGTCAAGGACGACTTCTTAAGGCACGGTCTGCAGCTCGTGGTGGACGGCGTGGATGCCGCGGTGATACGGGAGATCCTCGAGGCCGATCTCGACGCCATCGAGGAGCGCCACAAGATGGGACGCAAGTTGTTCGACCAGATGGCGCTATTCGCGCCCGCGTTCGGCATGATCGGGACCCTGATAGGACTCATCCAGATGCTCCGGAACATAAACGACCCGAGCTCCATCGGTCCCGGGATGGCTGTAGCCCTCGTTACCACGTTCTATGGGGCGATCCTCGCTTATCTCGTATTCATTCCCCTCTCGGGGAAGCTCGGGGTTCGGGCGTCCGAGGAGGCATTCGAGAAGCAGATCCTCATCGAGGGCATCCTAGCGATCCAGTCAGGAGACAACCCGAGGATCGTTGAGGAGAAGCTCAGAGCGTTCCTGCCTCCCGCAACTAGAGCGAAAGTAGTTTACAAGAAAGGGTCGCACGCAACTGCGGCGGCGGGCGCCGCGGGAGCGGAGGCCGCGGCGGGCAAGGAAACAGCTGGTGCGAAGACATGAGACGCAGGAGATCCGATGATGACGGGCCCTCAGGGTCCCCGCCGTGGATAACATCATATGCCGATATGACCCAGTTGCTGCTGACTTTCTTCATCTTGCTGTTCGCGTTCTCGTCCATCGACGCGATCAAGTTCCGGCAGGCGGTCATATCGCTTCAGGGTGCACTCGGCGTGCTCACCGGGGGACCGCAGGTCCTGAACCCGGGTGAGATGCCGGTCCCGAAGCCCCCGAGCGACCTCCGACCGTCGGGAAAGTCAGAGGTCGAGCTAGAAGGGGTCATGCAGGAGCTTGAGTCGTTTCTCGAGGATCAGGCGTTGACAGACGATGTGCATCTGGAGGTCACGGAACGGGGTCTCGTGGTAAGCTTCATGGACAAGGTCCTTTTCGACCTCGGCCAGGCAGACCTACGCCCCGAGGCGAGGCGCGTTCTTTCGGAAGTGGCGGTGATCTTGCGCAAGATCCCGAACGATATCAGGATCGAGGGACACACATGTGACCTGCCGATACGCACCGAAAGATTCCCGTCGAACTGGGAGCTCTCGACTTCGAGGGCGTGCACGGTCCTGAGGTATTTCATTGAGACAGCGGGCCTCGCTCCTGAAAGGTTTACCGCGATGGGGTACGGCGAATACCGGCCGAAGGTACCCAACACAAGCGAGGCCAACAGGGCGCTTAACCGCAGAGTGGACATAGTCATCTTGAAGGAAAAGGAGAAGTTACTGGGTCCGAATGAGTCGAGCAAAGAACAGGGGGATTGAGCTTGCCTACAGGTATCGCGAACTATCAGAGGTCCGGGCCGAGCCGAGCCGTAACTACGAGCGCGCCGAGCCGCACGCCCACCGCTCCCACCGGGAAGGTCGTCGTTGGAGAGGCGAGCCCGGAGGGGGGGAGGTACGCGGTGCGAGGCCAGGCTGGGGTCCCCGCGTCCGGACCACAACCGCCGGTGAGAGAGGGTTGGGAGGTTCCAGAGAGGCCCGGGGGCACGTTATCGGCACGCGACCTTCGCGCCATGCAGGACCAACAGCGGAGGGTAGCCGGCCGGAGGCGCAGGGTCTCCCCGCTTCTGGTGGTAGCCGTCCTGGCTTTCTGTCTTGCAGCGGCCGGGGGCGCGATCTTCTACACCTGGAGTCTGCGCGGGCAGGCGGCGACAGGTGCTGGAGAGGCAACCACCTCGGAGTCGGCTGCGACCAAGCCGGGCCCGACGTATTCGTTCGAGCCTTTCATAGTCAACGTGGCGGGCACGAACGGCACGCGGTATCTTAAGGCCTCCATCAGCGTCGAGTGCGCTGACAAGAAGGTCAGCACCGAGATCGGGGCGGTGGAGTACAAAGTTCGCGACGCCATCCTTGCGGTGCTGTCTTCGTACAGCCTCGAGGACCTTAGCGATGTTTCGAAAAGGGATGCGATACGCCGCCGCGTGGCCGATGCCATAGAAAAGGCGCTTTCGGGCGACGGCTTGAAGCCGCCCCGTGTGAGGGGCGTGTACTTCCTGGAGTTTGTTATCCAGTAGCTTCGGCAACCCGAGATGCGGGGGCGGGAACTTGGACGAGATCCTTTCGCAAGAAGAGATAAACGCGCTGCTTTCATCGTTCGCCAAGCAGGAAGAGCAGCCGGCCGTGAAAAGTGAAGGTCGCAGGGCGAAGCAGGTAAGACCATACGATTTCCGCCGACCCGACAAGCTCTCCAAGGACCAGCTTCGCACCATCGAGATAATCCACGAGACCTTCGCCCGGTCGCTTTCGACGTGGATGTCCACGTACCTGAGGTTTCCGGTGCGGGTCAGCCTGGCGTCGTGCGAACAGCTGTCCTTCGATGAGTTTTCGTCGTCCTTGCCGAGTCCCGGCGTGATCGCGGTTTTCAATGTAAGCCCGCCGGACGGCGAGGCCATCCTGGCGTTCGATCCCCTGCTGGCCTTCGCGATCCTTGATAGGGTGCTTGGGGGACCCGGGCAGGCGAAGGGTAAGCCGCGCGAGCTTACCGACATCGAGCAACGGCTCATGCAGGACCTTGCAGGCAGGGTCCTGGACATCCTGGCGCGGTCCTGGGCTGACGTAATCGCCTTTTCGACGCGGCTGGAGAATATCGTCGCAAGCGCGCAGTTCGCTCAAGTCACGGCTGAGACCGAGACCGTCGCGGCCGTGTCACTCCAGGTCGCCTTAGGGGACGTTGATGGAAACGTGACTCTATGCCTGCCGTACCCCGTGCTCCAGCCAGTGTTGCCAAGGCTCGTGGCGACGCGGTGGTTCAAGAAACAAGTCGGACGGGGCACGGAAGCCGCATCCGCTGAAGCTATCCGCCAGCGTCTTGCGACGGTGCAGGTGCCCGTGACTGTTGAGCTGGGCCAAGCCACCATTTTCGTGGGCGACTTCCTCGACCTCGCGCCGGGAGATATCATAAGGCTTGACTCCAGGCGCGGCGAGGATCTCCTGGTGCGTGTGGGCGGCGGAGCCAAGTTCCTCGCGCGGCCTGGGGTGATCGGCAAGAGGCTCGCTTTTCAGGTATCGCGCGTGCTTCACGACAGGGGAGGGACATTGTGATGACCGACGATCTCTTCGATGAGGACCTCGGCGTCCCATCTGACCCGGGCGCATCAGGGCCTATAGAGGCGGCGGATGCGGGAAACGTTGGCACGATATCCGGAAATGACGCCGAAAGCGGGGAAGGCAGCGCCCGGACAGGGCCTGACCCCGGTCCCGGTGGTGTCGCAGGCGCCAGGGCGTCGGGTTCCGGTGCCGAGGATGGCAAGCGCAGTCTGGAAAGGGCTTTTGAAAAGGCGGAGTTCGCGCCGTTCGGGGAGAAGTCACGCCAGGCAGGACACAGCAACATTGATCTGCTGCTTGACGTGCCTCTCCCGATCACGGTGGAGCTGGGCAGGACTACCATGACCATACGAGACGTCCTCGACCTTGGCCCCGGCTCCGTGGTGGAGCTCGACAGGGCGGCCGGTGAACCCGTGGACATCCTGGTCAATGGGAAGCTGGTCGCGAAAGGCGAGGTTGTGGTCATCGACGAGAACTTCGGTGTCCGCGTGGTGGACATCGTGGCCCCTGCGGATAGGCTGAGCAGCTCGAAGAGCTGAGATGGCTGAGTGGATCGCCTGAAAGGGGATGGCGGCGGCAGTGAACCCGATCGTTCTGGGAATCCGGCTCGTGGTAGGCCTTGCTGTGGTCATCGCGCTCATATACCTTACCGGGCTGGTTCTGCGCTCTCTGCAACAGCGACGAGTGGGCGTGCGCGGCCGTCCGGCTATGGAGCTGCGGGAGTCTTTGCCGCTCGGGCCCGGCAGGGGTCTGCACCTCGTGCGGCTCGGCGAGAGGTTCTTCGTGCTCGGTGCCACAGGCTCGCAAATCTCGGTGGTGGCGGAGATTGACGCGCGATCGTTGGGAAGCAGGGAGGACGGAGGTCGAAAGGACCGCGGGTCGCAGGTGGAGTCCAAGGAGGGGCGGAGGTTCAACGAGATTCTCGAAGCTTACACGCGTCGTTTCGAAGGCGCAAGATCTCGAGGAGAGGGCCCGGATGACCAAGGCGTCGATTTGTAGCAAAACACGTACCGAAAGCCTCCAGGGCGAGGGTGACGTTCGCGGGAGACGGCGCGCGCACTGCCACGGTTCGGCATGCGACAGACGTTGCCGGTCGCGTCGCCAGAGCGGCGTGGCGGTGCTGAGTAGGAGCGCCGCGGCCAAGAAGGGAGCGTCGGCATTCATCGTGATGCTGGGCGTGGCGCTGGGTGCCGTTGTCACGCTCATTGCGGGTGGCGGATGCGTGTCATCCGGTGAAGAGACGGTCCAGGCCGCAGAGGCGCCCGTGGCTCCGGTGCCTTCGGTCGACGTCGGAGGCCTCATGCCGCTCCCGCGAATCGACATCGGAGTCGAGCCCGCGACGAGCCCGAAAGACGTGTCCAGTTCTCTTCAGATCCTCATCCTGTTGACGGTGCTTACTCTCGCGCCGGCCATTCTCATCATGTTCACCTCGTTCACGAGGATCGTCATTGTCCTTTCATTCGTCAGGAGCGCCTTGGGCTCGCAGCAGGTGCCGCCGAACCAAGTCCTCATCGGCCTTGCGCTCTTCCTTACGTTTTTCGTCATGGCGCCCGCGCTGGGGACCGCGAACGAGCAAGCGCTTCAGCCTTATCTTCGCGGCGAGATCTCGCAGCAGGTTGCGCTCGACCGGGCGGCGGTGCCGTTCCGGGAGTTCATGCTGAAGCAAACGAGCGAGAAGGATCTCGCGCTGTTCACCGCGCTGGCCAAGGCGAAAAGGCCGGCAAACCCGTCGGAAGTGCCGATGCTCGTGCTCATACCGGCATTCACCATTAGCGAGCTCAAGACCGCGTTTGAGATCGGGTTTCTGATATACGTGCCGTTCTTAGTCATTGACATGGTGGTTGCGAGCGTCCTCATGTCCATGGGCATGTTGATGCTGCCGCCTGTGATGATCTCACTGCCCTTCAAACTGTTGCTGTTCGTGATGGTTGACGGGTGGAACTTGGTTATCGGCTCGTTGTTGCGCAGCTTCCACTGAGTGGGGAGCCGGCAAGCCTTCGGGGGTGACGGGAAATGACAGAGGGAGTCATAGCGGGGATAGGTCAGCGCGCCATATTCGTGACGCTTGAGGTGGCCGCGCCCGTGCTCGTGCTGGCGCTCGTGGCGGGCCTCATCGTGAGCGTCTTCCAAGCCGTGACGCAAATCCAGGAGATGACCTTGGCCCTCGTGCCGAAGATCCTCGCGGTCGTCGTGGCGCTCGTGGTGTTCGGCCCATGGATGATGCGCACGCTCGTCGAGTTCACGCGCGAGCTATTCACCAACCTGCCAAATTACGTGCCGTGAACGCCGCCTTTCCCCCCGTCCGCGAAGGAGCGTGGGGACGGGGGGCGAGGACAGGGAGGACGGGGCCGGAGCGCGGCCACAGCGTTTGTTTGCCTGCGGAGGTGCCTTTTTGTGAGCGTCGTCGATGCGGCCATCACCAATGTGCAAACGTATCTCCTGGTGCTCGCGAGGATAGGCGGGGTTTTCGGGTTCGCGCCTGTTTTCGGGAGCCGTAACGTGCCGCTTCAGGTAAAGGCGGGCTTATCCGCGCTGCTTGCCTTGGTGACGTTCCCGCTGGTACAAGCCCCTGCGACCGGCTACCCGGCGGACGTGGTCGCGTACGCAATATGCGTGGGCCGCGAGATCCTGGTCGGCGCGGTCATGGGCTACATAGCATCGCTCGTCATGGTGGGCGTGCAGCTCGCCGGGCAGCTCGTGGACATCCAGGTCGGTTTCGGCCTGGTAAACGTGGTGGATCCTGTGGCGAACACGCAGGTCACCGTCATGGGCCAGTTTCAGTACCTCCTTGCGATGCTGCTCTTTCTCGTGTTCAACGCCCACCACATGGTCCTGTCGGGACTCGTGGAGAGCTATGCAGTCGTGCCCATCTCGAGCTTCGCTCTCACGGCAAGACTTGAGGCCGGGGTCACGAGGCTCTTCTGCGACACCTTGGTCGTGGCTCTCAAGATCGCCGCTCCGGTCACATGCACGCTGCTTTTGACAGACCTGGTCATGGCCATGCTCGCGAGGACCGTGCCGCAGATGAACATCTTCATCGTAGGGTTCCCGCTCAAAATCGGGGTGGGGCTTCTCACACTCGTGGTTGCGTTGCCTCTATTCGTCCTGGTCGTGAGGGGCTCGTTCAGCGGCCTCGAGCGGAGCATCCTCGGGGTCTTGGGAGGTGGGAGATAAGCGATGCCACGCGACGACCGTACCGAGGCCGCAACGCCAAGAAGGCGCCAGGAGGCGCGAAAACGCGGGCAGGTGGCGAGGAGCGTCGAAGTGAACTCTGCGGCGATTCTCCTCGCAACGCTCGGAGTCCTCGGCGCGTCGGGAGGGGCCATTTATGCCGGGCTCGGAGGCTTCATGACCCAGCTGCTCGGCGACACGTTAGCACACCCGGATGTCTCCGAGGAGGGTCTCCGCGTGCTTGCGCTGAATGTCCTCGTGGCCATCGCGAAGGCCGCTGGGCCGGCTATCGCTACCGGCTTCGTGGTCGGGCTCGTTGCGAACCTGGCTCAGGTCGGGTTGGTCCTATCCTTGGATCCGCTTGCCCCGCGGCTCTCGCGGCTCGACCCGGTGGCGGGAATGGCCCGGATCTTCTCGGGGCGGGCGCTGGCGGAGCTCGTCAAATCATGCGCCAAGATAGCCATCGTCGGGTACTACGGCTACGTGACGCTGCGGCAGGAATATCCCGCGCTCGTCGCCACGGGAGCCATGGAGCCCGGCCAGATACTCGCGACCCTGGGCAACCTCGCTTTCAAGCTTGGCCTTCGTGTGGCGGTGGCGCTTGCGGTGCTGGCGGCGCTCGACTACATGTATCAAAGATGGGAGTTCGAGAAGAGCATCAGGATGACGAAACAGGAGGTAAAAGAGGAGTTGCGACAGACTGAAGGTGACCCGTTGCTGAGAGCGCGGATCCGCGCGCGGCAGCGCCAGATCGCAACGCACAGGATGATGCAGGAGGTGCCGAAGGCGGACGTCGTGGTCACGAACCCGGTGCGACTCGCTGTTGCGCTGAAGTATGACCCCGGCACCATGAAGGCACCAAAGGTCGTGGCCAAGGGCGCGAGACTGATGGCCCAGAGGATCCGCGACATCGCGGCAGCCAACGGTGTGCCGATCGTGGAGAACAAGCCCCTTGCGCAGGCGCTGTACAAGGCCGTGGACGTCGGCAAGGAGATCCCGGCGCATCTCTACAAGGCGGTCGCCGAGATTCTTGCGTACGTTTATTACCTCAACAAGAGAGCCGGGCGCGCAGGAAGCTGGAGGTGACGCTTCTAAGTGGCGGTTGGCAGGGTTGAGGGCGTGAGCATGAACAGGCTGTCGAAACACAGCGACGTGTTGGTGGCGGTGGCAGTGGTCATCATCCTCGTGATGATGATAGTGCCCGTGCCCACGTTCGTCCTTGACGTGCTTCTCACGTTCAACATCACGTTCTCACTGGTGGTGCTCTTGCTCACCATGTACACCCGCGACGCCCTTGACTTCTCTTCGTTTCCATCGCTTCTCCTCGTCGCCACCCTCTTCCGCCTTGCGCTCAACGTTTCGTCTACCAGGCTGATCCTGCTTCACGGGTATGCTGGCAGAGTCATCGAGGCGTTCGGCAATTTCGTCGTCGGCGGCAACTACGTGGTGGGCATGGTCGTCTTCATAATCCTCGTGATCATCCAGTTCGTGGTCATCACGAACGGCGCAGGCCGCGTCGCCGAAGTAGCCGCGAGGTTTACCCTGGATGCGATGCCGGGCAAGCAGATGTCCATCGATGCGGACCTCAACGCTGGCCTCATCGACGAGCAGACCGCGAGGGCCAGAAGGCGGGCGATCGAGCTCGAGGCGGACTTCTACGGCGCCATGGACGGCGCGAGCAAGTTCGTGCGGGGCGACGCCATCGCTGGCGTTATAATCACCCTCGTTAACATCATCGGCGGCATCATAATCGGCATGGTCCAGCTACGCATGCCCGTGATGCAGGCGCTTCAGACCTTCGCCCTCCTCACCGTGGGAGATGGCCTCGTGTCGCAGATCCCGGCGCTCCTCATCTCCACGGCCACAGGCATCATTGTGACCCGCGCCGCGGCGCAATCGAATTTCGGCCAGGAGGTTGCGACCCAACTCCTCGCACAACCGAGGGCCGTGGCCATCGCCGCGGGCATGCTGGTGCTGTTCGGCATGGTGCCGGGCCTTCCGAAGGTGCCGTTCTTCTTGATAGCTGCCGCGGCTGGCGCGCTTTCGTACGCGATGGCCGGCGCGGAGCGGGCGCGGGCGAAAAGCGAGGCCGAGGAGGCCGCGAAAGCACCTCCCGCACCCAAGCAGCCTGAAAACGTCATGTCTCTGCTGGCCGTGGACCCGCTCGAGCTCGAGATCGGATACGGCCTCGTTTCCCTTGCCGACGAAAGCCAGGGCGGAAACCTGCTCGAGCGGGTTACGATGGTGAGGCGTCAAGTCGCGGTGGACCTGGGGCTCGTGCTTCCCCACATCCGTATCAGAGACAACATCCAGCTCCGGCCCACGGGTTATGCCATCAAGATCCGCGGCGTGGAGGTGGCGCGCGGGGAGGTCATGATCGGGTATTACCTTGCCATGAATCCGGGGATCGTGGTGGAGCCGGTGTCAGGCATCGAGACGACCGAGCCGGCTTTTGGGCTTCCTGCGCTCTGGATATCCGAGCAGGACAAGGAAAGGGCTGAGATGGCGGGCTACACGGTGGTGGACCCGACATCCGTCATCGTGACCCACCTTACGGAGGTCATCAGGAGGCACGCCGCGGAGATCCTCAGCAGGCAGGACACGGCGAACCTCATAGATAACGTGAAGAAAACAGAGCCCGCCGTGGTCGAGGAGCTCATTCCGAACCTCATGACCGTGGGCGACGTTCAAAAGGTCCTCCAAAACCTGCTCCGGGAAGGGGTGCCTATCCGAAACGTAGCCACGATTCTCGAGGCGCTGGGCGACCACGCGCGGGAGACGCGCGATGTGGATGTCCTCACGGAACACGCGCGAGCGGCGTTGGCCCGGGTGATATGCAGGCAGTATCGTAACGCCGACGGGGAGCTCGTGGTGTCCACGGTCGACCCGGAGATCGAAGAGGAAATAGCGAGAGCCGTCGAGGGGCGCAGCACGGGTGCGGGCCTGGGCGTGGGCACGGGCGTGGGCGAGCCGCCCGCTCTTGAACCCGGGCTCGTCCAATCCGTCGCCCGAGCTGTCTCTCGTGCGGTGGAGAAGATGGCAACCGAGGGATACCAGCCGGTACTCCTTACCCGGCCAGGAGTGCGCCCGTACATAAGGAGGATCGTGGAAAGAGTGCTGCCGGACGTGGCGGTTCTGTCGTATAACGAGATCACCAGGGACCAGAAGGTTAGGTCTGTCGGGACGGTGAGCCTGAATGAGGATTAAACGGTACGTGGCCCGCACCATACAGGAGGCGCTCGACACCGTGCGCGAAGATCTCGGGCCCGATGCAGTGATACTACATACCCGGAAAGCTCGCAGGGGAAGGCTCGCGGGGCTCCTCGGCGGGGAGCGGTTTGAGGTCATCGCCGCGCTCGATGTAAATGTCCCTGAAATGGACGGGCTCGCAAGAACGAGCCGTGCAAGCGCCGGGACCGGAGCCGCCGGGCCTGGAACGTGGCAGGGAATGGGAACCGGTGCCGCGGCCCGCGCATACGCCCGTGCGGTGGCCGGGCAGAGCGACGAGGGCTGGGCGGAGCGGGCGG
Source organism: Bacillota bacterium (assembly GCA_012842395.1). NCBI lineage: Bacteria > Bacillati > Bacillota > Bacillota bacterium. The sequence goes on along the minus strand of DUSX01000035.1, from coordinate 22,627 downwards.
AGCGGGACGGTGCATTCCGCGGTGGTGGCGACCCCCAGGCCGGTGACGACCGTAGGGATGCCGGTGCAAGCTCCGCCGGGTCCGGTGCCCGTTCCCGGGTGGAGCCCGCCGCGCCCACGCAGGCCACCCCAGCCGGCGTTGCGGTTGCCGCCGCCGGGCGCGCCTACGAAAGCACGCCAGCGGCGCGCCTCGTGGAGATCCACGAACGTCTCCTGGACATGGACGTTGATCCTGATCTCGCGGAGGCACTCATTCAGGCCGCGAAGATGAAATGGCGTGAGGCACAGGTGGCGGGAAAGTCCCCGTACGAGCTTGTACAGGACCTCGTCACCGCCACGCTTCCCGTGGCGGGGGGAGTCGCGCTCGCTTCCGGGTCGCGCAAGGTAGTTGCCTTGGTCGGGCCCACAGGTGTGGGCAAGACCACGACCCTCGCCAAAATAGCGGCGCTCACCGCGCTCTTTGGGAAAAAGAAAGTGGCGTTCGTGACGGCCGACACATACAGGATAGCCGCTGTCGAACAACTCCGCACGTACGCGGAGATAATCGGGGTGCCGTGCGAGGTCGTATACACGCCTGCCGAGATGAGGCAGGCTCTCGCGGCCCACGAAGGGTGCGACCTCGTGCTCATTGACACGGCCGGGAGAAGCCCGAGGAGCGGCATGCACATGGCGGAGCTTCGGGCGTTTCTCGAAGCCGCGCAGGTGGATGAGACGCATCTCGTTCTCAGCATGACCACGAGACCACGTGACCTTCTCGACATAGTGGAGAGGTTCAGCCCGTGCGGCGTCAACAGGCTCATTTTCTCCAAGCTCGACGAGACCTCGCGGCTTGGTCCGATCCTCGGAGTGACGAGCGCAGTAAAGGTGCCGATCTCATACGTGACCTACGGGCAGAACGTGCCTGAGGACATCGAGGTGGCCGACCCCTTCAGGCTGGCCAGGTGGATCCTCGGCGGCGGAGTGGACGACGCTGAGGCGGACGGCGAAATCGCGGTGAAGACCGACGGTGGAGATAGACTCAAGGGAACGGGTGGGAGATGACATGAACGACCAGGCGAGCGGCCTTCGCAGCATTACACGGGATGGGGCGCGGAACGGGGGGCTCGTGCGCGGGAACCCGGGTTGGGACGGGGCGTATGACGACGCGGCCCCGCGGCCACGGGTCATCGCGGTCACGAGCGGCAAAGGCGGGGTCGGCAAGACGAGTATAGTGCTGAACACATCGATCGCGCTCGCTTCGGACGGCGCGAGGGTGGTCGTCCTCGACGCCGACCTGGGTCTCGGCAACATCGACGTCATGCTCGGGATCGTCCCCAGATACAACCTGGCCCACGTAGCTGCCGGCGAAGTAAGCCTTGCCGACATCGAGGTGGCGGGTCCGGCCGGGATAAGGATAATTCCGTGCGGCTCGGGAGCGACTTCCCTCCTGCGCCTGCCCGAGTCGGAGCGGGCGGTGCTCGTCTCCGCGCTTGCCGCTCTCGAGAACGAAGCGGACTTTATCATCGTCGACACGGGGGCTGGGCTTTCGTCAGGTGTGGTGGGGTTTCTCGCGGCCAGCGAGGAGATCATCGTGGTCACGACGCCCGAACCGACCTCCATAGCGGACGCATACGCCACCATCAAAGTGGTGTCCTACGAGAACCCTGCCGCGCCGGTGATGCTCATAGTGAATATGGCGAGGGACTTGCAGGATGCACAAGATGCGGCCGAGAAAATAACCCTCGTTGCCGGGAGGTTTCTCTCGGTGGATCTCAAGCTGCTGGGATTCGTGCCGCGCGACCCGCTCGTAGCTAAGGCGGTGATGCAGCAGGCGCCGTTCGTGGTGAGATATCCGTCAAGCCCTGCCTCACGAGCCGTCGGCGAGATAGCGGAGAGGCTTATGGCGAGGCGTCTGGACGGCGCATCGATCCGGGGCTTCGCCGGTCACGGTCTTGCGGGATTCCTCGGGAGGATCGCCGCGCGTTCGTGAGCTTTGCCCGCCGCGCGACGGCACGCAGCACACAGCACGCAACAAGCAGCGGGCAGCAAGTGGCAGGCGGCAAGCGACAGGCGACAGGCGACGGCATGACCGTCCAGCCTGTTATGGCGGCGAGAAGGTGAGCCCGGGAGGGTAACCATCGTGGAAGTCGAGGACGTGCTCAGAGTGAACCAAAAGATCACCCTTGTTGTGCTCGAAGGGCGTAACGCCGGCAGTTACCCAAGCCGGGTTGAAGACATCGGGCTTGATGCGGTCGTGGTGGCGGCACCCACGCACAGGCGCGCAGTGCTCAGGCTTGATGAGGGAGACCCCGTGCGCATCCAGTTGGTGCGGCAGGACGGTGTGTACAAGCTGGATACCGTAGTGGAGTCCGTGATCGTGTATCCGTTTCCGATGCTGCAGTTGACAAAGCCCGTGGAGGTTGTCCGCGACCAGAGACGGCGGTACGCGCGGGTTGACGTCTCGCTTCCGGCGCGGTATCGGCGTGTCGACCACGGAGACAGGACCAAGGGGCGGCTCGTTCCGCACAAGGGAACGGTCATGAACGTGTCCGGGGGCGGCGCGCTCATCGTGACTTGGCAGTCCAGACATGACCTGGAGATCGGCTCCGAGGTCGATGTGGAGCTGGAGCTCCCGTGCGGCAAGGTCTCCGTCAAGGGCGTCGTGGTGAGGTTGTCGACCGGACAGACCGAGAACGGCAGGGTCCAAGAGATAGCAGTGGAGTTCAAGGAGATCGACGAGCGGCAGCGGGACATGCTGGCGAGGTATGTGTTGCAGCGGCAAATCGAACTCCGTCGCAAGGGGTTGCTGTGACACCGTGGCTACAGAGGAATTGTGGGATAGGTACAAGTCGGGAGGGGACCCCGGGGCCAAGGACGAACTCATCGCCCGCTACCTACCTATGGTTCCCGTGCTCGCCGGGAGGATGGCGATGAAGCTTTCGGCGGTGGTCGGATACGAGGACCTGGTGGGGTGGGGTGTCATCGGGCTCATCGAGGCTCTCGAGAAATTCGACCCCGGCAGGGGCGTGAAGTTCGAGACCTACGCGACCACGCGTATCAAGGGCGCCATGGCCGACGGCATGAGGGAAGCGGACTGGGTCCCGAGGTCCGTGCGCCAGAACGCCAGGCGCATTGCGCGAGCGTACGCGGCCCTCGAAAGACGGCTCGGCCGGCCCGCCACCGACGAGGAGGCCGCGGCGCAGCTCGGCGTGAGCCTGCAAGAGTTCCAGAGGATGGTAGCGGACGCCTCACGCGGCGCCGTGCTCTCCCTTGATGAGATGATACAGATGAGCGAGGACGGGCGCCACGTAACCCTGTTGGACGCCGTCCCGGACCTGGAAAGCCCCGACCCACTGGCCGTGTGTGAGGTCGAGGACCTGAAGGCGCGGCTCGCGAAGGCCATCGATGAGCTGCCCGAGCGCGAGAAGCTCGTGGTAACCTTGCACTACTATGATGAGCTGACCGTGAAGGAGATAGCAGACATACTGGGGGTTTCGGAGGGGCGAGTCTCGCAACTCCACACCCGCGCGGTGTTAAGGCTCAGGTCGAGGCTGGTGCCGCGCGGGGATCAAGGGTAGGCGATGAAGATGTCCGTGCGTTCGGTTGACGTCCAGAACGCTGTGGCCCGGGCTACGGAGGCCGAACGGGTCCAGCGAGTGCAGAACGAGGCGGGTGCCACGGGACAACAGGCGTTCGCGGCGGAGCTTTCGAAGCGCGCCGAGGAGAGGTCTTCTCAGGTGACATCGTCGCCCAGGGCAGAAGAAGGGATAATCCGCGACGAAAAAGAGCGGCGTCGCAAGGGTTCGGGAGGGGCCGGCTCCGAGCAGGCAGGGGCGCGACGGGAGCGTGGAACCGGAGACGCGTCGGATGCGCCAGCCGGAACCGGCGCGTCCGGAACCGGCGCACCCGGAACCGCTCTGGCCAGAACCGCTCCGACCGGGACGGGCGGCGAATCCCCGCTGCCCGGGCGCATAATCGACGTGGAGGTATAGAGCGTGGACAGTTTAGTGCTATCTCGGGTGCCCTGGGACGTCCTTGCAGCCCTGGCCGTCATCGTGGTGGGCATCTTGTTCATAGTGTTCTCCCTGGGGATGATGCTCGGCGAGCGCCGCGCGGCGCAGCAGGCCGCGCCCGCTCCAAGCTGGCGTGATGGGGGCGGGCGCGGGAGCCACGGGCGCGGCAGGCGCGACCGCGTGAAGAGCGCCGGCGATCCAGCACGTTTCGAGGATGCCGTTGGCGAGGCCACTCGCGCAATTGAGGAGGCCGCGGCAAGGGCGATCCAAGACCTCGAGGAGAGGGCTGCGGCCGCCGCCCGGCTCCTTGACGAGGCGGAGGATAGGATTGAGCAGCTCAAGGGGGCTGTGGCCGCGCTCGAGCGCGAAGCCCAACAAGGCTCCCGGTCCGGCTCCCAGTCGGAGGAGGGGGCATGGCCGTCTCCGGGCACGTGTGGGATGACCAGCGCTCCGTTGGATGATCAAGGCGCGCGCCAGCTCGCGAGCCAGCCCGACATGGGTGTCGCCGGTACGAGCCCGGGCGTGGCGGAGGCCGTGACTCTCGAACCGGCGGCAGGCGCCGGGCGGGCAGCGGGCGGGGAGCGGGATGCGAGCGCGGCACCGGAGGCCGCCTGCGCACGGGTGAAGCAGGCAGGGGCGGACCAGGCGCTGACGGGCGGCCCCAGGGTTTCTGGGAAGCACGCTCTCGTGCTCAGCCTCGCCGACCAGGGATTAACGCTGTCTGAGATCGCGAGACAGGCGGGCATAGGCCGTGGCGAAGCCCAGCTCATTCTCGAGCTTTACGGAAAGCAGTGCCTTACGAGCCTATCCGGGGTTTGCGCGGCCTCACGGGACGGACAATCGCACTAGCCTCTCGCAGCGAGTCGATCCTTGACCCTGGTCCTTGACCTTGGCCGCTTTTCTCCCGCTCAGAGCCTTACGTACAGGTCATCGATGGAGCCCACCTTGCCCGCGGCAAGTTTCGGTGGAAGCGCAAACGCCTTCTTGGAGTGGCGCAGGTTCGACCCGACGAGGGCCTCGGCTACCTTCAAGGCGACCTTGGACGGGTTCACCACCGGGACGCCTAGAGCGGCCTGAACGTCCTCCGCGACGTTCAGGAACCCCATGGACATGCAGCCCAAGACCAACACGTGCGCCCCATCTTCCTCGATGGCCCGGCGGCCAAGCGCGATTATCTTCTCGAGGGTAGCCTGTCTATTGGCGGCAAGCTCCAGGACGGGCACATTGACCGCCCTGACGGAGGCCAGCTTGGCGGCTACGCCCGCCTTGTGCACCAGCTCGTAGCTGCTCGGGATCATGCTGTCCGTGACGGTGAGGAGCGAGAACTTGTAGCCGAGCATCGCCGCCACGACGAAGCTCGATTCAGCGGGGCCGACCACCAGCATTTTTGATGTGATCTCCCGCATTGCGTCGAGCCCGGGGTCCCCTGCGCACCCGAGGATGGCAGCATCGTACCCGTGCTGCTCGAGCTCGAACATCTTCTTCGCGGTTGCTGGTACGCTAAGGTATTCCTCATACATCGATTCGATGGACGCGGGCCCCTCCGTCACCCCGGTGATGTCCACCTGAACGCCAGGGGCGGCCCATTCGCGAAGCAACTTTCCTCTTCTTGCCATTTCCTTTTCGTCCATTGTGCCGGGCACGACGTATACGATCTTCATCCTGAACTCCTCCTCCCAGGTTCCAAGTAGGTGCGACGTCTATGCTTTTTACTAGCAGCCCCAGGCGTGTCGCTCCTCCGGCACCTCGCCTGTACGCCTGTCTCACCTACCACGTGCCGCGCACCACGGAACACGCAGCGCATGAGATTTGCGCACGCGTCCTTATGCCGTGCTTGCCGCCTCTATGGCCCCACTTACCATGTGGCACCTCACCGCGTGGCTCGCCCCGCGCTCGCGAAGGTCTGGTTGCACCTGCCTGCAGATGGACTCGACGTAAGGACAACGGTCCTGGAACAGGCACCCGCGGGGCAGGTCGACCGGGCTTGGTACATGGCTCGTTATCTTCAGTTCGCCCCCCTTGAAATCGGGATCGGGGGAGGGCACCGCCGAGATCAGGGCCTGAGTATAGGGGTGCTCTGGTTCGCACAGCACTTTCTCGGTCGGCCCGATCTCCACGATCTGGCCGAGGTACATGATCGCCGTGTAGTCACACAGGTACCGGATCAGCGAAAGATCGTGTGAAATGTACACCGTGGTGAGCCGCATGCTCCGCGCGATCTCACCCATGAGGTTCAGCACGCCCGCTCTTATGGAGACGTCTAGCATTGAAACGGGCTCGTCCGCCACGATGAACATTGGTTTGACCACGAGAGCCCGGGCCAGGACGACCCGTTGAAGCTGCCCGCCGCTCATCTGGTGCGGGTATTTGTCGAAAAACGCTTCAGCGGGCTTGAGGTTCACCATTTCTAGCGCCTCTTTTACCAAGTCCGCTCGCTCGCTCTTGCTTCCTATGTTATGGATGATGAGCGGCTCGGCTATGGAACGGAACACCGTAAACCTTGGGTTCAAGGCCTCGAAGGGGTTCTGAAACACGAGCTGAGCCTGCTTCCTGAACTCCTTGAGTTCGTGGCCGTGATTCATGTGTGTGACGTCCTTGCCGTTGAAGAAGTACCTTCCGCCCGTGGGCTCACAGAGCTTCAACAGTATCCTGCCTGTGGTGGTCTTGCCGCAGCCGCTCTCACCGGCAAGACCCAAGGATTCGCCCCGCTTCAGTCTGAAACTCACTCCATTTACCGCATGGAGGACGCTGCCCTTCTGCCTGCTGAGGAACAATCCCTGCCGGATGGGGAAGGATTTGGTGATGTCCTGCACGTCTACGAGATAGCCACCTTCTGCCACGTTTCCACCTCCTCTGCCTTCCGCCGCAGCGAGTCGATGTCGTCCAGACGGAAGCAGGCGGAATAATGGCCGGGAGACACCTCGACTAGTTCCGGGGCTCTCTCCTCACACGAGGCTTCTCTGAACGGGCACCTTGCGGCGAACCTGCACCCCTCGGGCGCGTCTACCAAATCCGGAGGCGACCCCTCGATGGATATGAGAGTCCTTCGTGGGTTTCGCAGGTCGGGAAAGGCGTTTTTCAATCCCATCGTGTAGGGATGAGCCGGGCCTTTGAGCACATCCCTGACCGCTCCCTTTTCCACGACTCTGCCCGCGTACATCACCACCACGGACTCGCAGATGTCCGCAACCACCGAGACGTCGTGTGTAATCATTATCAACGAGATTCCCAGGTCCCTGCGCAGCCTCTTCAACTCCCGAAGGATCTGGCTTTGTACTATGACGTCGAGTGCGGTCACGGGTTCGTCGGCGATTACTAGTTTGGGGTTCAACGCGAGGGCTAGGGCGATCACCGCGCGCTGCTTCATGCCTCCCGAGAACTCATGAGGATAGTAGGTGAGGCGTTCTCCGTCGAGGCCGACCATACGGAAGAGCTCTCTAGCCCGTTCGCGCGCCTGCCTCCGGCTCATGCCACCCTTCAGGCACAGCACCTCCACGAATTGGTCCACCACCGGGTACACCGGGTTGAGCGAGTCCATGGCGGCCTGCGGGATGAGAGAGAGCTTGTTCCAGCGAATCTCGCGCATCCGGCTCTCGGGCAGCCGCACGAGGTCCTCGCCATCGAAAACCACTTCGCCGCCGGCTATATAGGCGTTGCGCGGCATGACGCGGATGATTCCCCTTGCCGACGTGCTCTTGCCGCAGCCACTCTCTCCCACGAGCCCGATGCTCTCCCCCTCGTCCAGACTGAAGGAGACGCCGTCCACGGCCTTGTTGCATCCCCGGGTCGTCCTATAGTAGATCTTGAGTTCCCTGACGTCTAGTAAGGGCATCCTGTCCATCTCCACTTGAATTCTCAGCTGATCGAATGGTTCAAACGTTTTTCAGCCTTGGATGGAGGATCTCCTCCGAACCGCGTCCGAGGTAGAACCCGGCCATCACCGTCAGCATGATGCATAGGCCGGGCGGGACAAACCAGTAAAACGCGCCTCGGGACAAAGCCTGCGACACATAGGCGTCGTGCAACATGTATCCCCAGCTTATCACGTTAGGGTCACCGAAGCCCAGGAAGCTCACAGCGGCCTCGGTCAGGATGGCCCAGCCCATTGCGAGCGACCCATAGAGGAGCGAGAGCGGAAGGATGTTCGGCGCTATGTATACGAACATGATTCGCAGGTGAGACGCGCCGGACGCTCTCGCGGCCTCGATGAAGCTCCGCTCCCGGATCGTCAAGACCTGAGATCTGATGACCCTCGCGGTATCTCGCCAGAGCAGGAGCGCCATGGCCAGGACTATATTCCACGTGCTCGGCCCGAGGAAGCCGACCAGGACTATTACGAAGGGCTCGAACGGCACTCCGAAGGCGACGTCCGCCAGTCTCATCAAGACGGTGTCGACCCATCCCCTGAAGTATCCTGCGAGGAGCCCTACGAGGGTCCCCAGCACCACGACGAAGAACGCGGCGCTGAACCCGACGGTAAGGGCGGGACGGGCCCCATACACGAGCTGGGAGAAAATGTCCCTCGCCATGTTGGTCGTCCCGAGCAAGTGCTGCGCAGACGGCGGGCGGTCTGACGCCAGGTCGCTGCCCTCTATGATCAGCTCGTGAGGGTCGTAAGGCGCGATGTATGGCGCGAACACGGCAACCAGGATGAAAAAGAGGTAGATCATAGCGCCAGCCATCGCAAACTTGTCTCGCCTCAAAAACCCATACGTATCAGCTAGAGCCTTTTTCAAGAAAGCAAGTCGACGTGCCCTCACAAGCTCGCCCCCTTGCTCTCGAGGCTTACCCGTGGATCCAGCACACTGTAAAGAATGTCAGCCACGAAGTTCATGAGCACCATCACCGCGGCGATAAGCAGGAAAGCCCCCTGGGAGAGCGGATAGTCGCTGGCCGATACCGCCTTTATCAGCAGCCTCCCCAGTCCCGGCCAGCTGAAGACGGTCTCTACGACCACGTTCCCGCCGATAGCGTAGCCCACACCAACGGCCATCGCGGTTACCACCGGCAAGGCGGCGTTTCTCGCGGCGTACTTGAACATGATGCGCCTGTCGCTCAGGCCCTTCATCCGCGCCATGTCTACGTACGCTTCGCCCAAGACGTCCAGCATGCTGGAACGCATAAGGAGGAGCGGAAGGCCGAGCAGGTACAAAGCGAGCGTGAGCGCCGGCAAGAACATGTGATGCCAGAACGACGGCGAGAGCAGTTTCTCAAGCTCGGAGCCGTAGACGATGCCAGCAGGCGAAGATCCCCCGGACGGGAACCAGTGCAGCTTGAACGAGAAGACCGCCAGAAGGATCATCCCTACCCAAAACTCCGGGCTGGACCTGGTGAGAAGGGTTAAGACGATCCCAACCGTCTCGGACCTCTGCCCGCGCCGCCACGCCAGGGCAATGCCCCCGAGCACCCCGATGACATACGCGATCACGAGGGAAAGGAGCATTAGATAGACGGTGTTCGGTAGGACCTTCCACACCACGTCGACGACAGAGTCCTTGTAGAAGAACGAGTCACCGAGTTCTCCCTTGAGGAGGTTGCCCAGGTAAACAAAGTACTGTTGCCATAGTGGCTTGTCCAACCCGAACTGGCGTATGAGGATCTCCTGCTGTTCCTGAGTGAACGTCGGATCTATGTACGCTACCAGAGGGTTGCCGGGCATCAGACGGAACAGGAAAAACAGAATGGTGACGATGATCCACAGGGTAAGAAGCATTTGGGCGAATCTCTGCGCGAAGAACTTCCAGTTAAACCTCATGACGTATCCCTCTCTGCCAGCGTCTCCCAGCGCCTCGAGGAACCCGGAAGGTTCAAAGCCTCCACAGGCTCTTTCGGCCAGGGTTGCCGGTGTTGCACTCGCGGGCGGCGCCCCCGCCCCGCTCCGAGGTGGGCGGGCGCCCTGCCAAAACCCGGCCCATCGCCCATCAGGCCAGCGGCCGGATATTGACGCCGCTCGCGCAACCGCCGGCAACCCCGACATCCTTGACAGCCTGACGCGCCCGACATCCTCTGCATCAACGGCAAAGGCTCGCGGCCCCGGCCCTGCGCTCAAGGCGAGGGCCGCGGCAGGCGGCAGCAAGACCCCGAACGAGCGTCAGGACGCTGGGGGCGTTTCTTCCTTTCTGCCCTTCGGATAGAGCAGCCTGCCCTTGCTGTCCCACTCGTAACCCGCGGACTTCAGGATCTCCTTCGCGGCCTTCACCCCGCCCTGCGGATAGTTGAGGTTCTTGTTCTTCCAGAAGTCCAGCGCTGGGGATACCACGGAGTCTGCGGGCACGGCGAATCCCTTCCACACAGCGTTCACGATCAGCTGCCGGTCGGTCAGCGCCAGGATGGCCCTCCGGAACGCGACGTCGTCGAATGGCGGACGTCGCAGGTTCATAGCGAAGAACCTGAACCCGAGGTCCACAGCGTACACCATCGTCAAGTTCGGGTTCGCCTTGACCTTCTGCTCCAGAATCTGCGGGTCACCCACGTAGGTGGCGAGGAAGTTGAGCTCTCCTGTCTGGAGCATGCCGAGGGTTGCCTCCATATTCGGGATGAACCGGCAGATCCACTTGTCGATCTTCGGAGGCTGGAAGTAGTCGCGGTTGGCCTCGAGAACGATCTCCTCCGAGAATTTCCAGCTGCTGAACTTGAACGGCCCGGACCCGATGGGCACCTTCTCCTGGTAGCTCTCGGCGGTCTCCGGTTTGTTAGCAAGGTCCTTGAGGACGGGCTCCCATATGTGCTTCGGAACTAGATTGATCTTCGCGAGGGAGGCGGTCTCGAAGGTTGCCGAAGGCTGCTTGAGTCTGAAAATGAGAGTGTTCGGGTCTACTATCTCGATCTTGTCTATATTGCTGACGAATGGCTTGTACATGGGCACCTTGTCGCCCATGGGAGCTTCGAAGGAGAACTTGACGTCTTCCGCGGTCACTGGCTTCCCGTCGTGCCATTTCATGCCCTTGCGGAGGACCACCTTGACTTGGGTGTCGGACAGCCACTTAACGGACTCGGCCGCCCAGGGCTTCGGGAGTCCGTCCGTGCCCATGCGCATCAAACGGTCCCAGATGAGCTCGGTCACCCACGAGTCCACCGTGCCGCTGATGTAGAACGGGTTGACTGCCTGGACCGTGTCGTTGCTGTTAAGGATCATGCTTTTCTGCGAGCCAATTGGGGTGGCGTAGATGTATGTCCAGAAGTTCTTGATGCCCAGGCCTGCCATGTTCTTGATTGAGTTAGCCGCGAATACCTTGTTGTTGTAAACGAAGCCGATCTTTTGGTGCACGAGGAAATCATACACGGCGTCGTCCGCGAGTATCTGCTGAGCCTTTAGCACCAGCTGCCTGCGCTTCTCGGGGTCCATGGTGACCCGCTGTTGCTCGGCGACCTTGTCGTACACCGGGTTTATGTAGCCCACGAAGTTATAGCCGTCCTGTGCGGTGCTGGAATGGAACAGGTTGTAGATGAACTCGTCCGGGTCTAGCCTCTCTGGGCGGGCGGTCATCTGCCAGCCGCTCATGTCCCACTTGTCCCGCTGGTACCACACAACGTCGGCCATCTGCTCCCAGGGCACGACCTTTACGCGGGCGTCCAGGCCGACCTGCTTCATGGCGTTCGCGATGAGCGTCGCGCTTTCGAACTCGTCCGGCGAGGACGACTGCGGCCTCGTCAGAATGTAAATCGGCCGAATGACCCTCTCAGCGGTGTCACTCGCGCCGCCGCCCGCCGCGAAGGCGGCCGTCCCGGCTGTGGTCGCAACGCAAATGATTGTCAGCATGATCCACTTGACCCATCTCATCCGTGCTCTGCTTCTCACGATCTCTCAACCCCTTCTGCTTCCTCGGTTCGTGAATTCGTGTGTGCGTAGCTCACACCGTGCTATGAGCCGTGCTACGGGTACCCTATGGGTGACCAAATGGCCTTCCAGGTGGTAAAGGAACACCAGGAGCCTTGGTTAGCAAGACTCGCGGGGCATCGAGGCGCTCGCGAGCGCGCCGCGATGTCGGTTGTATAAGGGCCCGCGGAAATGAGAAAGACGCGTGCCTAGGTTACGAGAACGATGCGGGCTGCTCCCGGGAGCGAGCGCCCCGGCTCGGGGGCAGTCGATGAAGGCGCGACGCAAGGAATCTTGAACGGCAGTAGCTGTATACTGCGTATGATCAACTCTTCTCCCTCCTCGAGTGCTTCGCGTTCCACAATCAGGCTGCAGATGTGGGCTGAAAAGCTGCTGTAGCCACGCTATGCCATGCCATCAACGAAAAGAGATCGTGACCCAAGTCGAACCCGTTACTACAGCTGTATAGGATCACCTCACTCGCCTCAAAGTCCCTTGAAGATGTATTTTTAACGATGCTATTACGAGTCTCCAGGTTTGTCAAGGGGAGGCAGGCGTATTTCCAGCGATTTCAACGGCATCATGGCTCCGCATCGGCGTGGTCGGTCCATGCCCAGCCCATACCATACCCATAGGTCACTCACTACTGCCTCTGCTCAGCTCCGCCGTGAGCGCGGGCACCACCTCGAAGAGGTCTCCCACGATACCGTAAGTCGCCACATTGAATATGGGTGCGGACGGGTCCTTGTTGATGGCCACGATGATATCGGAGGACCCCATGCCGGCTAAATGCTGGATCGCACCGGAGATGCCGCACGCGATGTATATCTTCGGGCACACGGTCTTGCCGGTCTGCCCGACCTGGTGCGCGTACGGTATCCACCCGGCGTCCACCGCGGCGCGGGACGCCCCTACGGCGGCGCCCAGGACGCGCGCGAGGTCCTCGATGAGCTTGAAGTTCTCCGCCTTTCCGAGACCACGGCCCCCGGAGACGATGATGTCGGCCTCGGCGAGGTTCACCGTCTGTTGAGTCTCCTCGACCACCTTGACCAGCCTCGCCCTGGGCGGCAGGACCTCCTTGACCAGCTTGATGATGTCGCCGCGCCTGGCGTTGTCGCGCGCCGCGCGTTTCATCACCTTGTGCCTCACTGTCGCCATCTGCGGGCGGCTGTCCGGACAGATGATGGTGGCCATGATGTTCCCACCGAAGGCGGGACGCGTCTGAAGGAGCAAGCGCTTTTCCCTATCGATGGAAAGCCCCGTGCAGTCGGCGGTGAGACCGGTCCTGAGCCTTGCCGCCACCCTCGGGCCTAGGGATCTCCCTATGGTAGTCGCGCCAAGGAGGAAGATGGATGGCCTGTACTCCTTGACGAGCTCGGCTATGACCTGCGCGTAAGGTTCATCCTGGAAATCGGCGAGGGCCGGGTCGTCGACCACGTACACCTTCTCCGCTCCGTGCGCGATCAGATCATTTGCGGCCTCGTCCACGTCGTGGCCGAGGAGCGCCGCACAAAGCTCCTCGCCCAGATCGTCGGCGAGCTTTCGGCCTTCGCCAAGGAGCTCGTACACGACGCTCGAAGGCTTTCCCTTGCGCTGCTCCGCGAACACCCAAACGTCGCGCCACTTGTCGCCACTATCGCCAAACTCTTCACCGCTGGCGGGCCGTGCCGCCCGGCTGTCCCTCTCCCCGGCGGCTTCGGGCCGGGTGCCGGGGCTCATCTCATCGATCTCGATGGCCTCGGCCGGGCACGCCCCGGCGCACGCCCCGCACTGGATGCAGTTCTCGAGCATGACAGCAACGCCGTCCTGCACCGCAATGGCCCCGTACGGGCACGAGGCGACACACGCCTCGCACCCTGTGCATCTATCCGAAACAACACGCACAGCCACTTCCACCGCTCCTCTCCAATCCGAACGCACCTCATCCACCATCGGCATCCACCATCGGCTCAGCCTCCACCACCCGCCAGGCCTCCCCGAGCCCGCGGCCCCGCGGGTCCGCGACCCTGCGGGCCTGCGAGCCTGCGAGCAGCCGGTGAGCACCGGGAGCCTGCTCCCATGCATGGGCCCCCGGCGTGTAATGGGGCGCTAAACCAGGTGGGTTTCCTTGAGCTTCGCCACAAGGGTTCGCACTTTCTCCTGGACCGTTGCGCCCTCGATTATCTCACCCGCCCGTCTCTGCTCGGGCGTGAAAACCTTGATGACGCGCGTCGGTGAGCCCGCAAGGCCCACGCGGCCGGGGTCAGCGCCGAGGTCCGCCGCGCTCCAGGTAGTGATGACCGCCTTTTTCGCCCTGAGCATGCCCTTTATCGAGGGCATCCTGGGCTCGTTTATCTCCTTCACCACCGTGATGAGCACCGGGAGGGGCGACTCGATGACCTCGTAGCCCTCCTCTGTCATACGCTGGACCCGGATGAAGCCACGGTCGCGGTCGCCAGAACCTCCGCGGACTGCAGAGGCATCTGCAGAGGCATCGCGCCCTGGTCCGACGCTGGCGCCTCCCAAGCCGTCCCCGCCGGGCCCGGCTGCGGCTCCTGCGTCAGGGGATAGCTCTTCGATCTTGCGGACATACGTTACGTGAGGGATGTCAAGGTTCTCCGCGACCTCCGGACCCACCTGGGCCGTGTCGCCGTCGGAGGCCTGCTTTCCGCAGATGATGAGGCCAAAACCGCCCAGCTTCTCGATGGCTTTCGCGAGCGTGTATGACGTAGCAAGAGTGTCCGCGCCGGCAAACGCCCTGTCTGAGAGCAGCACGGCCTCGTCCCCGCCGAGGGCGAGGGCCTGGCGCAACGCCTCCTCGGCCTGAGGCGGGCCCATGGTTATGATGGTGACCTTGCCCCCGTGCTTCTCACGGATTCGTAGCGCCTCTTCGATGGCGTACATGTCGAACGGGTTTATGACGGACGCCACACCCTCACGCATGAGGGTGTTCGTCTCCCGGTTTATCTTCACGTCGGTGGTCTCAGGGACCTGCTTGATGAGAACGGCGATGTTCATTTCCGCCTCGCGGCCTCCCTCATGGCCTCCTTGATCACGGCGCCCCCGATGATGGAGCGCTGGATCTGGTTGGTGCCCTCGTAGATCTGGGTTATCTTGGCGTCCCGCATCATCTTCTCCACAGGGTAGTCGCGCATGTAGCCGTATCCTCCGAATATCTGGACCGCGTCGGTGGTCACGCGCATGGCGACGTCGGACGCGAAGACCTTCGCCATCGAAGCCTCCTTGGAGAAATCACGCTCTCCGGCGTCGATCATGCGCGCGGTCGCGTAGACGAGAGCGCGCGCCGCCTCCACCTGAGTTGCCATGTCCGCGAGCATGTGCTCGATTGCCTGGAATTCGGCGATCCTCTTGCCAAACTGGACGCGCTCCGTGGCATACCTCGCGGCCTTGTCGAGAGCACCCTGGGCTATGCCGACGGCCTGGGCCGCCACGCCGGGACGAGTGCGGTCGAAGGTGCGCATGGCTACGATGAAGCCCTTGCCTTCGCGATCGAGGATGTTCGCGGCGGGAACGCGGCAGTCGCGGAAGATGAGCTCGCGCGTGGCGGAGGCCCTTATGCCCATCTTCTTTTCCTTCTTGCCGAACTCGAAGCCGGGGGTGCCCTTTTCCACGATGAAGGCGGTCATCCCCCGCGCGCCTTTGGACGGATCGACCGTGGCGATGACCGTGTATATCTCGGCCTCGCCCCCGCTCGTGATCCATTGCTTGGTGCCGTTCAGTATGTAGTAGTCACCGTCGCGCGTCGCCGTGGTGCGGATGCTCGACGCGTCCGACCCCGCGCCGGGCTCTGTGAGGGCGAACGCGGCGAGCCTCGCCCCGGACGCGATGTCCGGCATGTACTTGCGCTTTTGCTCGTCGGTCCCGAAGAGCAGGATGGGGAAGCCTCCGAGCGCGCTCGCGGCATACGAGACGGCCACTGCGCCACATGCTCGGGAAAGCTCCTCGACCACGAGGCACTGCTCGAACACGCCTCCCCCGAGGCCGCCGTATTCCTCGGGGACCCAGACACCGAACAGGCCTGCGTCGGCGAGGACCTTGATGAGCTCCCACGGAAACTCCTCGGCCTCATCGAATTCTGCTGCGCGCGGCGCAACCTTTTCTTCCGCGATCTTCCTCGCAAGGTCGCGGATCATCTGCTGCTCTTCAGTGAGGAAGTAATTCATCGCTCCCGCCTCCTCACGGTGCGGTGCCGTGTCAGAATGGCACCGAGCAAGGGAAGATTAGCACCTGCTCCTAATATGAGCTGCTAACCGCAGTGTAGCATGCAGAGGGGGACGTGTCAAGGTAAGCCGACTGGCGGTGCGTGTCACGAGCCTGTCGCATCCTGTTCCAGCGACGCAACTATGGCGGCGATGTTGTGGAGGGCGCGGCGCAGCCGCCTGTAGTAAGTGGTCCGCGGCAAGCCGAGTCGTTCCATCATGCGCTCATGGGACCCGGCCCGTTCGATATAGGCCAGCCGAATGAGCCTTGCCTGGTCTGCTCCAGAACGGAAGGCGAAACGTCCCGTGCCTTGGGCCAAGAGTGCGATGGCGTCTTTGAGAAGTGAACGGATGGCGTCTGACACGGCGGCCGGACGCTCACCGGCCGTGGCGGCGCCGGCCTTCTCCGGCGTGTAAGTGCGAGCGAGGCGGTGTGCCACAATGCGGAGGCGGGACATCTTGCTAAGTTCCAGCTTTTCATTATTCCAGAAGTGGCGGAGGCAGAAGACCGTCTCTTGAACGATCTCCTGGAACGAGAGGCTCGTTGCCCGTGGGGCCTCTTCCTGCCCGAGCATTTCTGCGAGCCAGCTCTGGACGGACCTATTGGTGAGGTCAAGGCAGTAATAGCTCACAGGCATAGCCGGCCCGTACGCTGTGCAAACAGGTTCTTGAAGCCGCTTGAAGCCGAGCTTCTCTGCCCTTGAAGCCGCCGTTTCCTCGTGCACCCATGTCACGAACACGGCGTGCGCCTCGTGCTCGGCCTGCCACTCGAAGACCGCCTGTACCAACGCGGCTCTGGCTTGGTAAGCGTGGGCGCTCCTCGTGATGAAGGGGAAGAGAAGGATGTGGGATGCGCTGCGCAGGCCCGGAAGGTGGTCCACGCACAGCCACGTTACCTCTGATGCCTGCAGGACCGGCAGCGAACGTTCTTCCACGGGGATGAGACAAGTGAAGCCGGCGAGGCGGCCGTCGCGTTCCCTCACAGCTATGAACCTATCCGGGTACAGCGCGAAAAGCCTTGAGATCTGGTGGATCTCTTCAGGACGCTCATCCTTCTGACCAAGGTAGTCACGCAGCCACTCTCCGTAAACGCTTGTCAGTTCCTCGATCTTGGGCGCGCCGGCATCGCGGTAGAGGCCGACGTCGTCCCACTCAGTGAAGAAATAGCGGCGAAGGAGCGGGTCGGGGGTCAAGAAAAGGTACTCCACGCTGTCATCCGCCCCGGCGCCGCCTAGCCTCTTCTTGAACCAATCCATCGCGAGTCGCCTCAGGGATGCCAGTCGCTCGGGCGCGCGCCAGCGCATGTCCTCCAGGACGACGTTGCGGATCTCGTCGTCGATCGTGAGCCCCTCCTCAGTCACGTGGACAAACGAGAGGCTGGTAAGCTTGCTGATGTCCAGAGCGGTCACGCGCGTGCCAGCAAGGTGGCTGAGGAGCTCTTCATTGCAGCGCCGAATCACGCACGCCGTCTCAAGAAGCCTGAGGACGTGCTCATCAGGGACCTCCCGGACAATGCGCCGAAAGACCTCGTGAGAGATCTCCCGGTAGCTGCGATCGCGCGTCGCCTTCGCGCCCGCAGGCCCAGCGGCTCCCGGGTCAAGTTCCGCGTTCGCTGCCAGGACGAGTGCCAGCGGTAGGCCTCCGGCGAAGAGGATGATGCGGTCGATGACACCCTGCCCCGCGATCCCTCGCTGTCGCAAAAGCTCCTCGGCCTCCTGGGGCGCGAGGCATCGCAAAGCCAAGCACCGGGTCCTCGCGAGGCTTGCGGGGTCACCTTCCCAGAGCCGGCTGAGAGGGTGCCAAGACGCGATGACAACGAGGATTCGCGTGTCCAGCGAGGGCAGAACCGACCGCCGAAAGAGACCATCGAGGAGAGGAGAGGTCTCGTAGTCGTCGATGACAACCACGGTCGGCCTGGCGTCTGCCACTACATTGAGCAGGCCGAGGGCGCCCTGAAGGCTCGTGCCGCTTGCGGCGGTCCGCGCCTTTCGCAACAAGTTACCTTCCTCCTCTTCGGGAGGGGCCTGCGCGGGAACGGCGGGTAGGGCCGGTGGAGGCGACCCGCGCGCTGCGGTTCCTCCCGCGCGCGGCACTGAGGGTGGGGAGATGTGTGCGGCCGTCCTCGTGAGCGACAGGCGCAGTGCGTTGGCGAAGCCTTTAGTGGAAGGCTCGATCTCGCCGGCGTTGAGCCAGATGACGCACGCGCCCTGGGCTCTAAGTTCCTCAGCAAAACGGTACAATAGGTGTGTCTTACCAATTCCTCCCGGACCATAAATGTTCAACACCTGGCAGTCTGAAACGGAGGAGGCGGCCTTTCTGAGAGCGGCAAGCTCCTTGGTGCGACCGACGAACATGAACGCGTTGCCAGCGAAGCTACCATCGCCCGGCGGCATACGGCTCCCCCCAACGCCCCCCTGGCTTCGATCCCGTTGGCAGTTCCTACGTTACATAATTCTGCGTTTGTTTGCAGAAACCTGCAAAGTCTCGGTCAGTCTCAGGCGTACTTGGTACCGTTTCCGGTACTGTATCCGGTACTTCCGGCCCCTTAACATACCCTTGAGAGATCTGTACGGTTTACCGGATACGCGCCGTCGGGGTCTTTGAGCGCCTCGGGGCTCCCCGGTGTGCCACGTTCCGCGTTGGGCTTAGGCATACGGAGTCGAGTCGCCGAAGGGACCGCGTGCCCTCCGGAACCCAGCAGCATCATTACGGATAGGAGGGGAAGAGGGATGCACCATGACATTGTGTGGGGCATGACGAGGAGGACGGTGGCTCTGTGCGGACTAGTGGTGTTGTGCGTCTTGCTTGCCACGGCGACGGCGGGTTGCTTCGGGGGCTTAGGCGGTGGCGGAGGCACCACCTCGTCCAAGGGAACGATTGTAGGGTACGTCTCGGAGATCGACATGTCTGACGAAATGAGGATAGAAGCCACATTCTTGGCCTCCTCTCCAGGCGTGGCAGGCGCGCAAGCGACGCTGGTCGGCACGAGCAGGCAGGCCACGACCTCGACTGTGGGCAAGTTCTCTATGACCAGCGTGAGCCCGGGGACGTATGACCTCCTGGTCGCGAAGACCGACTGGCCTTCCACTATAGTATACGGCTTGAAAGTGGAGGCCAACCGCACCAGCGAAGTTGCGCTGCGCATGGTGAGGAGACCCGCGTCTCAGGCCACGGCTCGCCTGCAGGACAAGGAGCCGCCGACCGTGACGGTCGACTGCCCCTCGATGGTCTCGGGCACCGTCCAAGTCACTGTCACGCCCAGCGACGAAGGCGGCATATTTGGAGTACTGCTCTTCCTGGACGAGGACTCGGAGCCGGAGTGCTCCTGGGGGTTCGGGAGCCAAGTCGTGGAGTCCGGACAGCCCCTTGTCTGGGAGTGGAACACGGTGAGCGGCTCGCCTAACGAAACCGGATGGAACAACGGCGAGCACAAGCTCGTGGCCATGGTCATCGATTCCAACTATAACATGGCATACAGGATAGTCCCGGTCACCGTGCAAAACGAGACCGTTCAAGGCACGTTGCCCGTGGCTCCGTCAGACCTCCGCTGCACGGTGACTACGATGCACTATTCCTTGTTCACGTTCCCCTGGAGCCCCGGGGACATCGGCTCGGCTTCGAGCGACGAGCTCGCCAGGGTGCTTGCGCCCGCCGGGACGGCCAAAGCGTTCCGGGAGGGTTCCGGTCCAAAAGCGCGTGGGACGCCTTCAGGTTCCGATGCTGTGATACTCGCAAGCGCTTATTGGCGGTATGAGACAGCAGACGCGATGGGATTCAAGGTGTATCGGAACGGCCGGTTCGTTGCCGACGTCCTGAGGGGCGAATGGGAGGAGTGGATGGACGGCTCGCCCGTGCTCACCCCGGGACAGCGAGTGGAGTACGCCGTGTCTGCGTACAACCGCGCCGGCGAGGGGCCGAAGAGCGCACCAGTGTCGCGTACCCCCATAGCGCCGCTGAGGGGGGGGTCGCTGACGAGTCCGGCTGATGAGACGGTGATTGCTGCCGATGTCAAGCAAGTCGGTGCCACGCCGGTCTTTGACTGGGAACCGGTGTCTGGGGCGGAGGCGTACGTTGTCTTCGTGGCTGCTGTTAAGTCGGATCCCGTTATTGGTTTGACCCGTGAGCTCGTGTGGGTAGGCCTTGTCCGCGGGGGCACTACGACTTCGACCACGTATGGGGACAACAGCCTCATAGGTCAGCCACCCTCGCCGCCATTGGAACCGGGCGAATACGTATGGGGAGTCATGGCCTTGAGCCTCGAGCCGAACCTGCCCGCCTCGGGCACGCTCAACCTGGAGGGGTATGAGCCCCAAGTCTTGTCCGTATCTGCGTCGGCGGTGTGGGGTTTCACCGTGTCCACAGACTGAGAACGTGGCAGAGCCCAGGAGTCTCACGGTGATTCCATTAAAGCAGAAGAAAGCGGAGCCCAGGTAAGAGGGGAGGCTGGGCAAGGCAGGCAGGCGTGGCAAGCGAGCCAACATTTACTTGAATGGATCGGGCGCGTGTTGTCGAATGACCAGGCATGAGCACGAACACGGTTTCGCTGATTCTGCTTCTAGTCTTGGTCTTCGCTGCGGTGAGCGCGACCGGAAGGCCCGTCACGGCCCCGGGGAACGAGCCAGGCCTCGCACCGGAACCGGCACCCGCGCCTGATCCTGGCCCGGGGGGCGCGTCGCCTGCCCCGTCCGAGCCCAGCCCGTCCCCGTCTCCGTCTCCGTCTCCGTCGCCCCAGCCGTCACCATCTCCAGAACCGTCACCTGCCGAGCCATCGCCGCCTGGGCAGGGTTACGATGCCAGTCCCGAGGAACGCCTTCTCCTCGCGCGGCTGATCCGCGCGGAGGCGGAAGCCGAGCCGTTCGAGGGGCAGGTGGCTGTGGGTGCCGTGGTGCTCAACCGCGTGGAGAGCCCGGAGTACCCAAACACCATCACGGACGTGATCTACCAGGTCGATCAGGGCTACGTGCAGTTCACGCCTGTTGCGAACGGAACCATCAACCTGCCTCCTACGGAGCAGGCGATCGAGGCCGCCGACCGGGCGCTGGCCGGTGAGGATCCGTCGCTGGGCGCGATCGGCTTCTATAACCCGTCCAAGAGCTATGATCCGTGGGTTCGGACGCGGCCCGTGACCGCCATCATCGGCAACCACGTTTTCTTCAAATGAAGAATGATTGACACGTGCACCACCGCTTGGCACGCCCACCAGGGGCCTCGGGCAGGGGCAGCCGCGCCCTTTTTGACGTTGGCTCTTTATAGATGCCAACCTGGAAATCAAACGAGCATCTGGCGCTTTCTCAATGCCTTCGTATGGCGCCGGCTCATTTTGCTATGCGCGGTCTGACTTCCAGCTCGCCTATGCATGTGTATGACCTCTCGGAGGATGAATTGGAACCCGCCTCGAAAACCTTGCTGGTTCTTCTTGACACACCACAGACGGACGCCGTATACTATACCCGGCAGGGTAATATGGACCGATGCGAGGTGTGCCGGATGGCAGAGGACGTGCCCGAGAAGTCAATGGACCGGGGAACCAAGCTGACGAGCCCAGGTCCGCGCGGTGAGCCCGACGCGGGCGAGTCCGGTGGGCCTGATGGGCTTGGTGAAAGAGGCCTCGGAGCCCCTGCTGGTTGGGAGAACAGGGAGGTCGACGCACTTGACCTCGATGCTCTCACGCTCAGCGAGAGCGCTCGCAACGACATCTTGTCGCGGTTGAAGCGTATAGAGGGCCAGGCGAGGGGCATCCGAAAGATGATCGAAGACGGCAGGAGCTGTGACGAGGTGGTCATCCAGGTGGCCGCGCTCAAAGCGGCGGTGACGCAAGTCGGCATAGCGATAGCCGGATCCCACCTCGTGGACTGCGTGGCACGGGACATGGGAGCAAGCCCGGCGAGCCGTGCTGCGCTTGCGAGGTTCGTCAAGATCTTCAGCAAGCTGTCATGACCTTTGGCCGTGGGCTCGCGGCTCGTGACTTGCGCCACGGTGGTGGTTGCAAAATTCGAGGCATAGGTTTGAGTTTCCCCTGCGACCATATACACAGCGGATCCTCCAGATATACTCGACTCGTGCTCGCTAGGGCCGGATCATAGATGCCACACGGCAAATCACAGAAAGGAAGGGTTCGACATGGCAAAGGGAGTCATTGAGGTCAGCGATGCCACTTTTGCTCAGGAAGTGCTCAAATCGGAGGAGCCTGTGCTCGTCGACTTCTGGGCGGAATGGTGCGGCCCGTGCAGGATGATGGCGCCTGTGGTCGAGGATATCGCCGCGGACTATGCGGGCAGGATGAAGGTCGCGAAGCTGAACGTGGATGAAAACAGGATATCCGCGACCACTTATGGCATAATGAGCATCCCCACGCTGGGGCTGTTCAAAGGAGGTCAGCTCGTCCAGAAGTTCGTGGGATTCATGCCCAAGCATGAGCTTGCGCGGAGGATAGACGCGGTCCTGTAGACCGCATGACTGGGGCGCTCCAGACGCGCCTGACTTGTCTCGGCCTGTGTTGCGGTGACTCGTCTGACCCGCGCGGCTCGCGCGAGCCGGGTACGACCGGGGTGCGACCCGTGCCGGCCGCGGCCGGCCGCGGCCGGCACGGGTCGCACCCCGGTCGTACCCGGCTCGCGCGAG